>CAMNGY010000125.1 GCA_946538795.1 uncultured Treponema sp. | reverse complement strand
CGTCGATGAAGACACCAAGGTCCGCTACACCGACATTACCGGCATCCTGATGTCCATTAGAATCAGGCTGTAGTGGCTGGACTCGCTTTTGCTGAAAAGATCCACGCCTTCCTTGCCGTTATCGGCAACATCTACGGTTATTCCGCGTCTTTTGAGCAGTTCCGTTGCTATTTCCGCGTTTATCTCGTTGTCTTCGCACAAAAGGACCCTCTTGCCTTTCAGCACGTCCGTGTCATGCTTCTGTATGACGGCTTTCTTCTCAAAGTGTACCAGCTCCAGGGACATGCTGACTATAAAGCGGGATCCTTGTCCTGCCTTGCTCTCAACATAGATGGAACCTCCCATAGCCTCGACCAGTTGCTTTACGATAGAAAGTCCCAGTCCGCTCCCCATATTGGCCATGGTGTCCTTCTCCTGCGTGAAGGGCTCGAACATCTTCTTCTGGAATTCCTCGCTCATGCCAATCCCATTGTCCTCAACGATTATGTCCCCTATGAACGTGTTGCTGTAGATTGAGACATTCGAGTAGTAGAGGTGGATATGGCCTCCGGCCTTGGTATACTTGACGGAGTTTGAAAGCAAATTCACGAAAATCTGGTTGAACCTGAGCCGGTCAACGAGGAATGCATCGTCAAGCTTCAGGTCGTCAACTATGAAGGCAAGCCCTTTCTTCAGACAGAGCGGGGCGATTATGGCACCTATGTAGGACTTGAATTCCTCTATGGGATACGGTTCGGGATGGAGCTCAAAGTCCTTTCCGCCGATTTTGCTCATGTCCAGTATGTTGTTGACCAGGCTCAGGAGGAAATGCCCGCTCAAGTCTATTTTCTCCAGGCATTCGGTCGTTTTTGGCGGGTTGGCCTCTCCTTTGGCCATATATGTCATGCCCAGTATGCCGTTGAGAGGTGTGCGTATGTCGTGGCTCATCTTGCTCAGGAATTCGGTCTTCGCATTGTTGGCCCGATGCAGGTCCTTGTTCTTGCGGTTCAGGAGCCGCAGGTATATTACCGCCGAAGGAATTCCTATAAGCAGTGTGGCAAGGATTATTATGAGCGCGACGAACAGGGCCGGAAACCTGTATATGAAGGTAAGCAGGTTTACGTCGCTCTCCTTCTGGACTGAATTGCGGAACAGTTCGTTTGCCTGATCCAGCCCTATCAGGGCCAGTCCCTTGGATATGATCGAAAGAAGGCGGACATCGCAGGAATTCCTGACACCGATGCATATCGAATACTGCAGTTCCGGTATTACAGTATAGGAAAGCGATGTGTACTTCGGGTTTGACTGGTATGCCGCCAGCTGGTAGCTGCTAAGGAATGTAGTGTCGGCCTTTCCTGTCAGGACAGCCTCTACGCAGGACTTCACCGTCATGTGCGTTTCGTAGCTGTAGGTATTGCCCAATGTCATGTGAACCAGCTCACCTATGTATGTTCCGGGAAGCTCCGCGCACACGGGTTTGCGCTCTGAGACCTCCGCATCCCCCACTGTACGGCGGCTCACCTTTATGATGCTCATGGAAGCCATCTCCTGCGATATTCCTGCCTTATACCGCTCCGCATAGCGGAAGTCGAAGGGCATCTCGCACAGGATGTCCACGTCGCCTCGGGAAAAGGCATCAAGCACGTCCGTATAGTTGTCATAGGCCCTGTATTCGAATCGTAACCCTGTGCTCTGGCTTATCATGAAGTAGATGTCCGCAAGGGGGCCGGAGAAGCGGTCTCCCTCAAAGTAGCCCAGGGGAAACCATGTCTTCGTGCATCCGACCCTGAACTTCCTCCTGTATGTCAGAAAGATGGATTCGTCAAAGCTTGGGGAAAATACCTTCTGGGTTTCTTTTCCGTAGTAACGCCTTTCCAAGTTGGACTGGAATGCCGGAATAATCCTGGTAAGCTCTGCCATAGCCCTGTTCAGGTCCTCAAGGAGCCTGATGTCGTTTTTTGGTACGGCGAAGTATAGGTTCTTGAACTGATAGTCTGCGACTGCGTAAAAATCGTTCCTGTCGTAACTGTCCTTAAGTATTGTGTCTACATATCCTGAGTTAAGGGCTTCTTCGCATTCCTTATCGCTTTTGAATGACACTATTTCCGGACGGAACCCGTGCTCCGTGCCGTAGGTCCTAAGTTGCTTTATGTCGTCATCCCAGTTCTTCCTTGTGGTGGAAACTCCGATCCTCATTCCGTAGAAACTCTTGAAATCCCCGTAGGCAAAGCGGTTTTTCGCAGGATTCGTTACAAGCTGCATGGAATTGCGCATCATGCTTCTTTCTGAAAAGGCAAGAATTTCTTCAAGATCCGGGGTGGGGGAAACTCCGGCTATGAGGTCAGCTCTCCCTTCTTCCAAAAGCTTCAGGGCATCGTCTTCGCCTTCCGTGCGTATGAACGAATAATCCCAGTTCGCGTACTGCTTGAGGGCCAGCAGGTATTCATAACCGTATCCGGAATACAATCCGGTGACCGAGTCGTATTCCTGAAAGCCCTTGCCTGGGTAGTACGCGACTTTGACCAGTTTTTTTTGGGCTGAAAGCGGGGCGAGGAGCAACAGGCTTGCTAGCAGAAATAGGAAAAGCCTCTTCATTCGTTATATTATAAGGGGCTTTCCATCTTTTTTCAAGGAAAATCCTGTCCTTTTATTGCCCGGTGAGGACTGAAAGGATGTCCTCGTCCTTGACTTCCCTTATAAAACTGTCGCAGTAATAATGCTGCAGGATGACGCGGACGCTGGTGCTGGAGGCGTTCTTCTTGTCCTTCCTCATGGCCTCAAGTAGTTTTCCTGCCGCCCCTTCGGTTTCCCGCAAGGCTGCTGGCAAGGATCCTATGTCATAGCCGAATGAGGCCAGCAGAGCTTTTCCTTCGTCCCTGAAAAGGCCGGAGCATTCTCCGAGTGCGAATGACAGGTCCAGCGCCCTGCCCATCCCCCAGGCCACGGCTTCCCCATGCGTGACTGTGCCCAGTCCGGCTACGCTCTCAAGGGCATGGCCAAAACTGTGGCCCAAGTTCAGGAAAGCCCGCTCTCCTTTCTCCTTTAAATCCCGGTGAACTACACCGGCCTTGGCGCTGGTACACTCACTGATTATACGGAAAAGCACATCTTCATCACGCTTCAGCAGGGCATCACGGCTAACGGACATATAGTCCAGCAACTCTCGCGAGAACAGGAAAGCTGTCTTTATTGCTTCTGCCAGGCCGGACCTGAATTCCCGGTCACTCAGGCTCCGCGCGAACGAAGGCCAGATATGTATGCATTCCGCAGGGTAGAAGGCACCTATCATGTTCTTGTAGCTCTCGAAGTCGCAGCCGGTTTTTCCTCCTATGGCGGCATCCACGTCCGCGAGCATTGTGGTCGGCACGAACTGGACTCTGACCCCCCGCTTGAATATGGATGCGGCGAAGCCGGTCATGTCGGTCACGACACCGCCTCCGATTCCTATGAATACAGATGACCGCGTGAAGTTGTGCTCAAGGGCGGTCCTGACTATGGAAAGCACGCTTTCTATTGTCTTGTACGATTCCCCTGCCCCCAGCACCAGCATGGCATCGTTAGGAAGGGGGGAAGCCCTGAGCCTGTCCATGAAATCCTTGACGGCTGGTAGGGCCGCCACTGTCTCGTCGGTGACGAAAAGCCGGCACAAGTTTGTGTCATCCTTTGTCCCGTACAGGGAAGCAAGGTCAGCGCCGCCCGTGAAAAAGCGTATATCCGTCTTGGAAAAGCCTGATCCATCTGGATAGGACAGTTCTGTGGTTTTCTGAGGAAAAAGCATGAAGTTATACTAACATCTTTCAGCTTCCTGTGCAACTTCCGCTCAAAGTCGTTATCCGGCCTTTCCATGGAAACCGGCAGGTCCTCATAAGCCCTTCCTTCTCAAGGCCGTCCAGCAGCAGTTCTATGTCGCTGTGCTCCCAGACGCTTACGGAAAAAAGGGGAAGGTCCTCTTTGTTGAGCTGTTTTATGAGCTGGGCGGACAGCTCTTCCCTTCCGTACAGCCTCCTGTGTTTCCGAATGAATCGCAGTGCCCGCATCCCGTCCTCTGCGAACGGGGCCGGACCTCCACCGCGACCGCATACGTCGCATCCTGAGCATGCCACGGGAGCAGCCCCAAGCGTTTCCATCAGTACCTGCCTTCTGCAGCTGCCGGCCTGGGCGTAGAGAAGCATCTTCCGTTCCCTGCTGCCTTCTCCGTATTCAGCAAACTTCCTGCTGTCCGAAGGACTCCACAGGAGGATGGCTGATGATTCCTTTCCGTCCCTTCCGGCCCTTCCCGACTCCTGCGCATATTCCTCGACGGTCATCGGGCATTCAAGGTGTACGACGGTCCTGACATCCTTTTTGTCTACGCCCATCCCGTAGGCACATGTCGCGCAGAGGATCCCGCTGCTTGAAGAGTAGAAGGCAGCCTCTACCCGTTTTTTTTCCTCCCGTTCCATTCCGGCGTGGTAAAAGCTGACCTGGCTTTTTCCGCTGGCGCATATTTGAAGGGCCGCTATTTCCCTTGCCATGTCCTCGGCCTTGTACCTGGTCCCGCAGAAGATTATCATGGGCTTGGGACATGACGCGGACAGGCGGAGAGCTTCCTTCTTCTTGTTCAGGCAGTTTATCACTGAATACCGTATGTTCGGCCTGTCCGCCTCTCCTCTGATCACATGGGATTCCCCATCGAAAAGAATCTCTTTTATGCGCGCAAGCACAGGCTCCGAAGCCGTGGCCGTAAAGGCAGTGACGGCTTTCGGGGCAAGCCTGTCCAGTATCTTTCCCAGCGTAAGGTATGCCGGCCTGAAACTGTCTCCCCAGTCGCACACGCAGTGAGCTTCGTCCACGGCAACATGTGCGATTCCGCAGGCAGCCAGCCTTGACAGGACCGCCTCTCCTTGGAGGACCTCAGGATTCGCTATGATGATGCGGGCCTTTCCTTCCTCCAGTTTCCTGAATTCCGCTTCCCTGGACTTGGGATTCTGGGAACCTGCCAGATACGTATAGGCAATCCCTGCCTGGTCCAGCTTGCGTTTCTGGTCGCCCATCAGGGCCAGAAGGGGGTAGATTGCCAGGGTTGGTCCGTCCAGCAGCAGGGCAGGGATGAGGAAGCAGAAGGATTTGCCGGCGCCTGTGGGCAGCAGGACGACTTGCCTGGAAAAGGCTTTTTCTTCTTGTCCCTCTCGTGCGGCATCCAGTATGTTCGCTATGACCAGCCTCTGGATTGGGTACAGATACGGTATGCCGAATGCACTGGCCGCGGTGCGGCTTACTGCGTCGTCCGGAAAGGACGTGATTTTCTTTTGTGGTTCCATGACAATACTATCTGTGGCGTAAAGTCAGGAATTGCATCTTTATCGGAAAAAAAACCACCAGCTTTTTGCTGGTGGAATGAAAACAAGAGAAAGTATGGATTACCGTACAGAGCTTTATTTCGCTTCAGCTTCAGCGGCAACCGGCTTGTTGGCCGGGTTTACGTTAATCTTCTTGGTCACGAAGTCGCTCTTGAGGCACTGCGTGCAGATGCGGAGCGTAACGGTCCTTCCGCCGATTTCGGTCTTAATCTTCAAGAGGTTCGGCTTCCATGACCGGCGGACGTGGTTGTATGATTTGCTGACGGTGTTTCCAAAAGAAGTGTGTTTGCCACAAAGGTCGCAAGTTCTAGACATATCGTTTACCTACCTAATAATTAGTTCTATGTACGAGAGTGTA
>CAMNGY010000124.1 GCA_946538795.1 uncultured Treponema sp. | reverse complement strand
GCTCAAGGAACATGTTCAGGCCCATGGTGAGCGCGGTCGCCGCGCTGCTCACGCCGTCCGCCCCGATCTTCCCCATTATGATGTTGTCTTTGTGGACCCTCGCAAAAATATCGAACTCGGGGGTGGCGTTCTTGTACATGACGGCGGGCGTGCCCTTGATGTCGCCCATCTGTGCCGTGCCGAAGCTCACCTTGACGGCGGAGAGCTTCTCAAAAAGCTGTGCATCCGTGAAGTTCTGCGTGTTCTTTACGCTCGCAAAGCCCATGTTGCCTGCGTCGGACAAACCAAAAAATCCCATTTTTTCCTCGCAAGTTAATTTAGTCCAGTTTCAGAATCCCGTTGCGGCTAAGCCGCGGGGACTTCTTGGAACTACCGTTCCTGGCAAAAAAATAGCCGTGAGGAAAGCGGGATGACATCTCACGCTTCCCCACGGTCTCCGGCAGTTTTTAGAATGCTGCGTTGAAATAGAAAATATAGTGCAGGCCCTTGTTGCTTGCGAAGTTTGACGCGATGGCCCATCCGTCCGCACCCTCATCCGTTGCTCCGCGGACAATAATCGTGTAGAAGGAAGATCCGTTCTTTATGCGGAAGTTGCTCTTGAGGTAGCTCTCCGTTGCGCTGAGCAGGTCGGCATCCTCGGAATCCAGATTCTTGGGGGTAATCCTGAAGAACCTCTCGACGCTGCCGCCCTGGGCGTTAAGGTGTTCCTCCAGGAGCGCGTACATGTCCTGGTAGAAGGCATCGGTCTCGGCCTCGCTCTGGAAATCGGACCTGGAGATGGTGCCGAGATCAAGACAGGTATCGACCGATCCGTCATAGGCGGACACGGCGAAGGTTACTGTGGCAAGCAGCGCGGCAAGGATAATTGATTTCTTCCAAAATGTAGTCATTTAAATGACCTCCTTAAAAAATGTAAGGCCATTGTAAATCCATTCAATTCACTTGTCACCTACCCAAATTGGTAGTTTTTGGGTCATTTTTAAATTATGTTTTAAGAAAAACCTGCTTTTTGAGCAGAATTCTGTCTTTGAGGCCCGCCGTGACGCCGGCAGGGCGCACCGAAGCTCCGCCTGGCTGGCGGCTCAGTTTGCCTTGACACTTCGTTGCCGGTTCCTCCCTGCTGAGCGGCCGGGGCCGCCTTGGCCTTCCTGCCGTCTGCTGGACGTGCCGTCCCCGGACGTGCGCCCGCAGTATTCAGTGTTTTTCTAGAGATCCAGGTCCATCGCACCGACAGGCTTGGTCACGTCAAGGTCTGACTGGAAAGGCTGTTTCTTCTCGTAGCCTTTCTTTGCCGCGACGGTGTTTCCGGGGAAGCTGAGTATGTATGTGTTGTATTCCTTGACGGCCTTGTTGTAGCGGGTCTGGGCCACCGTGATGCGGTTGTTGGCACCCTCAATCTCGGTCATGAGCGCGGAGAACTGGTCGGGGAACTTGAGGTCGGGGTATTGCTCGCTCACGGCCATGAGCCTGCCCAGCCCGGCGTTGAGCTCCGCCTGTGCTTTCTGGAACTGCGCCATCTTGTCGGGGTCCGACACCGTGTCCGCATCCAGCTTGATCTGCCCGGCCGCCTTGGCCCTCTGTTCTATTATGCTGACCATAGCCTCGACCTCCGCGTTCTTGGAGGCCTTTACAATCTGCAGCAGCTCCGGTATGCGCCTGAGCTTGTTGTCATACTGGGTGGCGATGTTGCTCTGCGCCTCCTCCACGTCCTGGTCCAGCGCGATGATTTTGTTGCCGATTAAAAAACAGCCTGACAGGCTCAGGCTGGCTGAAATTATGAGCGATACTAAAAAAAAGCTCCGTATTCTCTTAGTCATGGATGACTCCTTGCGTGTTGATTTTCGCAAGTGTATCATACATGCCCTGGCTTTGCAACTTTACGGGCGGATGCTTTACGGGCAGATGTCCCGCATTGTCATAAACTGCCCCGGAGTGACAAACGGCTCCGGGGTGTGACATCATCATAAACTTCCGCGAGGTGACAAGCACCTCAGATGCATCTTGTGCGCGGCATTGCCTTACGCCGCCGGCAGCATCATAAGCTTCCGGTCAGCTTGGCCATCAGGGCCATGCGGGCATACATCCCGAACTTCACCTGCTTGAAGTATGCGGCGCGGGGATCGTCGTCCACCTCCGGGGCAATCTCGTTGACGCGGGGGAGGGGGTGCAGGACGATCATGTCCTTGCGGGCCATCTTCATCTTCTCGGTGTCCAGTATGTAGCTGTCCTTGAGCCGGATGTAGTCCTGCTCGTTGAAGAACCTCTCCTTCTGGACGCGGGTCATGTACAGGATGTCCGCCTCGCCTATCGCGTCCTCAAGCCGTTCCACCTCGGTATATTTGATTCCTGCCGGCTCCAGTATGTCCTTTGTGATGTACTCCGGGACCCGCAGTTCCTTGGGGCTGACGAAGATGAACTTGTTGCCCTTGTAGCGGCTCATCGCCTGTGCGAGCGAGTGGACGGTGCGGCCGAACTTGAGGTCGCCGCAGAAGCACACCGTGTGGTCCTCGAATCCGCCGCGCAGCATGCGTATGGTCATCAGGTCTGTCAGTGTCTGGGTTGGGTGGTAGTGGCCGCCGTCACCGGCGTTGATGACGGGGACCGCGCTGTATTTGGATGCGAGCAGGGCCGCGCCTTCCTTGGGGCTGCGCATGGCTATGACATCGACGTATGAGCTGACGACGCGGATTGTGTCGGCGAGGGTCTCGCCCTTGGTCGCCGAGGTGTAGCTTGCGTCGGCGAAGCCTTCCACCGTGCCGCCCAAGTGCAGCATGGCCGCCTCGAACGACAGGCGGGTCCTTGTGCTCGGCTCAAAAAAAAGTGTCGCTAGGATTTTCCCGCGGCACACATCTTGAAACGAGACTGGATCAACGATTATTTTCTCGGCGAGCGAGCAGATTTCCTCAATCTCGCCTACGCTCAGGTCGCTCGGCTCTATGACGTGCCTTCCTTTAAGAACGCCCACTTTCTGCACCTTCCTTACAAGCTTAAGTTTCTTCTGTCTATATGCAACGATTATACAGCAATCCCGCCTATTGGGCAAGCATTGCTATGACGGAGAGTGCCAGCATGAGCAGGCCCGTTATGATGAAATCCGGGCTGTTCAGGCGGCCGGCTCCTCCGCGCTCGTCACGCAGTTTTCTCCGTTCTGCCCGCTCCGCCGTTTTGGCCCGGACGTAATCAAAGTAGGACTTGTGCTCGCTGTCCCGCCTGGTGAAGCGGGCCGCGAGGAAGCTGGCTCCGTATGAGAGCGTGTCGAATCCGCCCCATGAGGACACGAGCGACAGTATTCCTATGGAAATGAAGAGGGCGGCGGAAACGAAGAATCCGTCGCTCCAGACCCGCTCCGTGGACAGGGGGTCTCCTGCCTGCGCATGCGAGGAGCTTTCCAGGCGCATGACGGCGAGGGCCACGAGGAAAGCGGAGAGGAGCAGGATGAATTTCCAGCGGAAGGAACGCCTCATCCGGGAAGCCTTGGCGTGTCGTCCGGCTTGTTGGCCAGTATGCGGGCAGGAATGTCCGGGCTGCCCTCCTGCTCGCGGGCATAGCGTGCGGCTTCGGCCCAGGGGCCGCAAATCTGTTTCGTCATTCCCCCGCCTCCAGCTCCTGTTTGTAGCGTGACGCCTCGGCACCGTTGCAACAGACGTAGTGGGACGGTGCCAGCTGCCGCATCAGTGGCTTCTCCTTGCTGTAGTCGTGCGCCTCTTCAGCTTTGTAGACAGTCCGCTTCCGCGTGCGCTCGTAATGCGGGTCGGGGAGGGGAACTGCGGAAAGCAGCGAGCGGGTGTAGGGATGCAGGGGATGGGCGAACAGGTCTCCTGACGGGGCCTGCTCCACGATTCTCCCCCGGTACATGACGGCAATGCGGTCGCAGAAGTATTTGACCACGGAAAGGTCATGGGCTATGAACAGCACCGTCAGCCCCAGGTCACGGCGGAGGTCGTTCAGCAGGTTTATGACCTGCGCCTTGATGGACACGTCCAGCGCGGAAATAGGCTCATCGGCTATTATGAGGGAGGGATTCATTATAATTGCGCGGGCAATTCCGATTCTTTGCCTCTGGCCGCCGGAAAACTCATGGGGATAGCGGTCCGCGTATTCGCTCAGAAGTCCCACCCTGACCAGGGCCTTGGCTACGGCCATGCCGATTTGCCGCTCGTCCTTCACGCCGCGGATTCTCAGACCTTCACCGATTATCTCGCGGACGGTCATGCGGGGATCCAGGGACGAAACCGGGTCCTGATAGATCATCTGTATCTTGGTCTCGAATTTCCCCTCGCGGCGCAGCTTTTCGGCCTCGCGTATCTTTGCCTTGTTGTCGCTGACGGCCTTGTCAAGTTCCTGCCTGGAGATGGCCCCTTGCGCGTATTCAACCTTGGCCGCCTGAATGGCTTTCCTGTAGTCCAGCGTTCCTGCCCGGAGGAGCTTTCCGTCAAAGCTGACGCTGCCTCCGCTTATGTCGTACAGCCCTATGATGGAGCGGCCCGTCGTCGTCTTGCCGCAGCCTGATTCCCCGACCAGGCCGAATACCTCTCCTCTGTAGATGTCGAAGCTGATGTCGTCCACCGCACGGAATCTCCCCTTGTCGAAGTATGTCTTCAGGTGGCTGACCTGAAGGAGGGGGTGTGAGAGGGCGTTTTCAGCAGTCGGACCAGTCATGCCCCCATTATACAGCAAGACGCGGAAAATGGATAGATGTGCGGCGGCTCCTTGTGCGGCGGCGGCTTCTTGTGCGGCACGTTTTGGGGAATAAGGGTATGGCCACCTCTAAAAACTCGCCTTTGACGGTTTTTCGAGGTTCCCGCATCAGAAATGCCTGTTAGCTAATTTTAATGTTGTTATAAAACAGCATTTTAGCCATTTGTTAGGTAACAATGTCTTCCATACCAGTCTTTTTTAGTTATAATGAGTTTCAAATATCGGGGGTCCTTATGAAGCCTTTGCATCTGGTTGTTTTCTTGGTTGGCACGTCCGTGCTGTCCGCCTGTTCCAACGGAAGCGGAAGCGGCGGAAGCTCCGGCTCTGCTGCCCTTGCTGGCGGCGAGCCGACATATTCTGCGGGTTTTGCTCCGGGTATGCCCGGAGGGGGTGCGCCGGGAGCGGCTGCCGTCACGGGTGTTTCCAGCGGAACTCATACAAGCCTGGCCGCACCGGTCGTCCCGGCTTCCAGCTATACGGTGCCTGTTGACTTGACGTCAAAGACGGCCAGCATTCCGGGCGGTCTTACGGGGCAGGTTACGGTGGAGTCTACAACCGAAAGCGTCGCTTCCGGCTCGACCAGCGTAATTACGGTAACGTCCACAAGTCCCGAGGTCATAACCTACAGGCTTTCAGGGACGCTTACGAACGGAATGTTCTATATAAAAAGCAGCGAGGCGGACTACATCGTGGAGCTTGCGGGTGCGTCCATAAGCAGCACTGTGACACCGGCTATGCTGCTCAAGAAAGGAACTGCATATATCGTGACGGACAGCGGCAGCACGAACAGCTTCACGGACGGCAGGGATTTCACTTCCGGCGAGGACTACGGTGACTTTGACCAGAAAGGCGGAATCCATACGACAAAGGATATGGTTCTTTCCGGCAGCGGAACCCTCAGGGTCGCGGGCGCGGGCTACAAGAGCGGCATTTATTCCAAGGGCATGCTTTCGGTCATAGGCGGGACGGTGGACGTGACGTCGGTGGGGAAGAGCTGCATGGGGGCC
>CAMNGY010000123.1 GCA_946538795.1 uncultured Treponema sp. | reverse complement strand
TCTCCAGCCCGTTCAGCCCCGGCATGTTTATGTCCATGAATATTATGTCCACCTGCTCCCTCGCGGCAATCTCAAGCGCCGCGGAGCCTGAGAGGGCCTGGAACAGCCTTGTTTCTGAAGGGAAGTTCTTTTCAATTATGAACTTCAAGGAGTCTATCATTATCTGCTCGTCGTCAGTCAAAAGGATATTATACATCAGCTCACCTTCTTTTCCAGCCTGGGAATTTTGATTATGAAGCTGGTTCCGCCGTCACGGTTGGTCTGTATGTCAAACACGTCGGCCCTGTGAAAATACAGGCGCAGCCTGGAAGTTACGTTTATAAGCCCGGTACCGGTACCAGCAGGGCCGACATGCCCGTCATCCGCATCCGCGCGACCTGTCGTCCTGGCTTCCTGGGCCTCCACCTTTTCGGCCGCTGTCGCCAGGATTTGCAGCCTCTTCTCCTCGTCCATACCACCTCCGTTGTCCGAGATGGAGATGCTCGTGTCAAAGACTGTCTGCACGACCTTGAGTATCACGTGCCCCTTGCCCTCTTTCAGACCGTATTTTATGCAGTTCTCAACGAGGGGCTGCAGTATCATCCGGGGCAGGACCACGCTGCAGTCCGCGTCCTCCTCCACTTCCTTTATGAACTCCAGCCGCTCCCCGAACCTTACCTTCATGATATAAATGAAGTTGTCCACAAGGGAAAGCTCCTCCTCCAGGGTTGCGGCAGTACCCTTCTGCTGTATATTGTAACGGAAGAAGTCCGCCACCTGCTCTATGAAGTAGCATGTTTTGTCCGCGCCTTCCATCATGGCAAGCTGCGCCCCGGTGTTCAGCGTGTTGAACAGGAAATGCGGGTTTATCTGGTTCTGCAGCACGCGGAGCTGGGCAGAGGCATACAGCTCGCGCATCTCCAGCTCCTTTTCCTTCATCTCGTTCTCCTGGGCGACCTTCTCCCATATTTTGTCTATGTAAGCCTGTATGCTGACTATCATCCTGTCAAACGCGCGGCAGATGTTCCCGACCTCGTCCTCGGACTGGCTGTTGAACAGCGGAACGTCGAAGTCCATTCCGGCTATGTGCATGGCCACATCGGAAATGTTGGACAGGGGCTTCATTATTATGCTGAGGGACAGGTACAGGATTGTGAACGCGAACAGGGAAAAAAGTATGATGACGGTCGTGCTGATGTTGAAGAATTTGTTGAAGCTGGCCTGGTTGGAGGCGTACAACGATGCGTTCCTCTCCATTAGCAGGGAATTCAGCTTTTCTATCTCCGTCTGAAGCAGCCTGTAGCATTTGAGGCTGAGCGCATAGTATTCCTTGGCGGACTCCGCGTCCTTTGCCCTCTGCGACGTGACGGCCTTGCGGCTGTATGAGAAGAAGGACTGCGAGAGCTTGTAGACCTTGTACTCGCTCAGCTTCACCCGGTCCGTGGACGGCAGTATGTCGAATTCCTGTATGGCCAGGTCCGCAAGGTTCTGATGCTGGTAGTAGCTGTCTATGCTCTCAAACGTCCTGTAGGCCATGTAGTTTTCCAGCGCGATTTCGGTTCCCAGCAGCTCCGAGGAAATCTCCCCTAGCCGGCCGTTGGTCTCATAGGAACGCCCTGTCCTAAGCAGGAAGGTCCTGTTCTGGCTTGTGGTCCCGAAGAAGAACGCAAGCATGATTCCCGTAGGAATGATGACGGCCAGCAGTATCTTTGCCCTGAGGCTTTTGCGAAAAGGAGGCGACCATCTGCCGGTCATAGGCTGTCCTCCCTGCGCACCTTCACGTCCGCCGCTATGTAATTGTTCGAATGCCCGCAATGTATGTACTCAAAAAGCTCCTTGAGCGCAAGCGAGCCTGTCTTCTGGGAATCTATGGAAATCAGCTCCGTTATGACGCCTATTTCCAGATACCTCTCCAGGACGCTGCCCTCCCCGAAGCCTATTATGCCTATGTAGCCGGACTTGCCCAGGTCGTTCACCAGCTGGGCCGCCCTTATGCTGTCCTCGCTGGACAGGCATACCAGCAGGTCAGCATCCGAATATCGTATCTTGCGCGCGAGGATGCCGGACGTATCGGTTATGGCCGTGCTGGAATCCAGGTCGGCAATGAAAACATCTATACCGTCATAGGAAGCCAGGTTGCTCTTTACGCTCGCCATGAGGTTGCTGTAGTTCGCGCTGTTGGACTTCACGGTGTTTATGACGATTATTTTTCCGTTCCCGTTCAGGTACTCTACGCTTTCCTGCGAGATTTTCCTGCCAAGCTCCGAATAGTTCGTGCCTATATGTGAAATTTGAGGAATGGAATCATCGTAATGGGCCACAGTCACCATGGGGATTTCCCTGCCGTCGGATGCCCGCGGAATCCTCAGCGGAACGGAAACGGAGCCTTCCCCGATGTAGGCTATGACTCCGTCCGCATCCACGAACGAGGCGAAGTCCAGCAGGCTCTGGAGGGACTGGCCTTCCGCTATGGACGAAGGAACATCCAGCTCCACTACGCAGTCATACTCCTTGCTCTCCGCTTCCGCCCCCTTGTATATCTCTTTGAGGGAATCCTCATCGGCCGATTCCCCCAGGATAAGGATATGATGCTTCCTGTCGTCTCCGTGCGACTGCGGCTCGCCTTCCTTCGCAATGCGGGGCAACATGTAGAACATATAGGTACAGAGCAGCAGGGCTGTCAGCATGGACAGGGAAATCACAGCCAGTTTGCCCATGTCCAAGTTTCTTAGCTTCATGCTGTCCATTATAGCACGCTTTTTTCAGGTGGGCTAGCCTGTTTTGTTCACGCCGCACCGGCAGGAACTGCACACCTCCCCGCTCCAGCCCTGCCCCCACTACTCCCTGGCCCGCCAGCCCCATGCCCGCCAGTCACCCCCATGATTGACAGCAGGCAGAATGCGCAATATCATCGGGGACATGAGAAGCCGCTTTGACTTGAAACACGAAGCTTTCGGAAAGACCTCTGCACGCATAGAGAAGCTTTTCAGGACCCCGATTTTCATTGCAGGCATTACGGCAGCAGTTTTTCTTGCCGTTTTCCTCCTCCGCCTGGATGCGGCGCAGACGCTTTTCATCAGGCTCGGCTCGCTCGCAAAAGGCGGGCAACTGGACGCCGCTGTCTGGCACAGGCGCTTCGAGCAGTGGGGGCTTGCCCTTGCCACAAACCCTTTTTTCATTTTCTTCCTGTTTTATGCGATCAGGACGCTCCTGTGCCCGGAAAGCAAGAGAAAGAACTTTGACATTGCCGTTCTTTGCCTCACGTATCTCGTATGGCTTGCATTCGCGGGATATACCGCGCTCAAGCACGAGCCGTGGATGGACGAGCTGCTGGTCTACATCAAAGCGCGCGACATGAGATTGAGCGAGCTGCTTGCCGACGTGAAGGAGGACGGAAACTTCGCCCTCTGGAGCATACTTATTTCTGTTTTTGCAAAGGCAGGCTGTCCGGCAGAGATTCTGACAGCCGCTTCCTTCTGCCTGTGCGCCGCGCTTGTCCTGATTTTCCTTGTCAAATCTCCGTTTTCGGTATATGAAAAGATTGCGTTCGTACTCACGACTGCCGTCGCCTATTTTTACCCTGTCGTTTCCCGGCCCTATGTCCTTTATGCCCTGCTGACGGTACTTCTCGCTGACTGCTGGAAAAAGAGGACAGGGCACCCTTTGTACACGGGAATGCTGATTGCCCTTATGGCGAACACCCACCTGTATGCGGAAGGCTTCGTCGGCATACTCATGCTGTACATATTCATTTCCGACATAATCCGTCCCTGGAAAACGCTGGCCGCCACAGAGAAAAAAATGCGTCTTGCAGGACTTGCCGTTGCCCTCGCAGGGGTGATTGTCGCCGCCATCCTCATCGTTCCCGCCCTGTGGTCCTCATCCGTGCTTGCCAACAGGTCGGCCAGCGTAAATCTTAACATGCGGGCTTTCTTCTCGTATTGGATATGGGATGATGTGTACAATCCGGGAATCCCTATCATAGTTCTACTTATGAGCCTGTCCCTCTACCTTTTCTTCAAGAACCGGAGCCTGTTCCTGATATTCTCGGTCGCCTTCGCCTATATGATTCTCTTCCATATCTTCATATATGAAGCGACCATTCCGAACCGCGGGAGCATGTGGCTCTTCCTGCTGATTTTTGCTTTCTGGAACATTGACAGGGATACCAAGGACGATAAAAAAGGCTCCTCACCCAAAACCTGCCTGCTCCTGTTCTTCCTGCTTGTGTTTGCAATAAAACCTTCGTGGAATTTCCGCGACCAGAACATGGAGTTCTCCGGTGAGAAAAACACAGGCAAATATATAGAAGAGAATATCCCCAAGAGCGAAACCCTGCACGTGGCAGGCTTGAGCACTTTGCAAGCATATACAGCAGGCTATGACACAGACGACCTGGGCTTGCTCCCTCCAGGCTCCCGGAATCTCGACATGAGGCTGGATGACATCTTCGCAGGAAGCGAATCGGATTCGTGCATATTGCTGCTGGCAAAGTCCAAGCTGGAGGATTTTTCCTACCCTTCCTCCTATCCGTATGACATCCTGTACCAGTCGCCTGAAATAATATCCATCCGCACCCAGTTCTCGGTTCTGAGGGTCCACAGGCAGGGGATCCCGCACGGCCGAAACTGACTGCCGCACCGGCAGGAACTGCACACCGCCCCCGTTGGAACAAGTACCGTTGGAACGAGGCACCGCCCTCCCCTTCTTGGGACCTGTTGAAACGATAGGAAAAAAGCGTTATCCTGTGGGCATTATGGCTTTAGATGAAAACTTGCAGACTGTCAGGCACAGCCTGGCGCACGTGATGGCGGAGGCTGTCGTCCGCCTCTTCCCCGGCACGAAAGTCGCCATAGGACCGGCAATTGACAACGGCTTCTACTATGACTTCGACTTCCCGGCCGATCACAAGGCCAGCGAGGCGGATTTCCCCGCAATTGAAAAGGAAATGCGCAAGATCCTCGCCGGAAACCACGAATTTGTGCGCAAGGAAGTGACCAAGGCCGAGGCTTTGGAACTTTTCAAGGATCAGCCCTACAAGACCGAGCTGATCAATGACCTTCCCGATGGTGAGACCATAACCACATACACCCAGGACACTTTCACCGATTTGTGCCGCGGCCCCCATGTCGCCAGCTGCAAGGAGATAAACGCCCAGAGCTTCAAGCTGATGAGCCTGGCCGGAGCCTACTGGCGCGGCGACTCCGCCCGCCCCATGCTGTCCCGCATCTATGCCGTCGCATTCCGCAAGCCCAACGAGCTGAAGGATTACCTTGCCATGCTCGCCGAGGCCGAAAAGCGCGACCACCGCAAGCTGGGCGTGCAGATGGACCTCTTCCACCTGGATCCCGAGGATCCGGGGCAGATTTTCTGGCACCCCAACGGATGGACGATGTACGTCGCCCTGCAGGAATACATGAGGCGCAAGGTCATACAGGACGGCTACGTCGAGGTCAACACCCCGGCGATCATGCCGCGTTCACTCTGGGAGCGGAGCGGCCACTGGGGCCACTACCAGCAGAACATGTTCGTCACCGAAAGCGAGAAGCGCATCTTCGCGGTGAAACCCATGAACTGCCCCGGCGCGCTTGAGATTTTCAAGTCCCGCACGAGGAGCTACAAGGACCTGCCCCTCCGCATGGCGGAATTCGGCCACTGCGTCCGCAACGAGCCGTCCGGCACCCTGCACGGCATCATGCGCGTCCGCGGCTTCGTGCAGGACGACGCGCACATCCTCTG
>CAMNGY010000122.1 GCA_946538795.1 uncultured Treponema sp. | reverse complement strand
ATGTGTCCAATCCACGCAAAAGCTATTCCTGTTACTTGGAATATGAATGAGACCATTGCATCTTTCCAGTATAAAAGTCCGGCACAAGCTGCAAGCACGCCAAGCAAAAGCGAGCGATATATCCGCGGCTTCTTCATGATGACTAGCGCAGCACTTCCCAATGACACCAGTATAACGGCGATATTGACAAGGATTGGTATCAGAGTCCTTTCTTCCGGTGCGGAGAAAGAAGTAAAGGCTCCGACAATGCAGCACACCATTCCCAAAAGAAAAACTATCTTCCTCAGCCAGTTCCAGAGAAAAGCAACCCCAGAAACATCTGCTTCATTAAAGTCATGTATCATTTCTATTCTCCAAACTTTAAAGATTCATAAGCAAGTCGGATTTCTTTTTGTCGAAATCTTCTTGGCTGATTAAGCCTTTGTCAAACAGATTCTTGAGCTTGGCAAGCTTTGCCTCAAGCTCGTCTTCAGCAGATGCAGGTGCTTGTACCACAGGGGCTGGTGACGGTACCGCCACAGGCTGCTTCTGGACAGGGGCCTGTGGTTGAGGAATTGCTTTGGGAGCAGAAGCGGCCGTTGCCTTCTTCGCTTTATAAGCTTCTTTTTCGTCCTCCTTCATATAGATCAAAGCCATTTCGATTTCTGACGTTTTTCCTTCTGCCTCGTATGATTGCAGGAGCCTGTAGATATTTTCGTTGCGTGTGGCTGTATCAAAGGTCTTAAAGTCATCATCATTGGAATCGAAATACTTTCGACAATCAAAAAATTTGTCACTGATGTCTTTCCATAGTTTGTATTTTTCCTGTTCGTCTGTAGTTAAAAGAGTCCATGCTTTTTTGAACTTTTCTTCTTCCATGGCTTCCCAAGAGCCTATAGAAGTGAATAAACTTTTGTACCCATATTCACGTTCGGCATCAAGCTCCTCTTCAAGAAGAGGAAAATCGAGATACTCGATGCATTCATCGATATATTCCCTTGGAATCAAAGGCATTATGAGTTCTGTTAGAAGGTATTTTTTCTCTGCCCTGCTTTTGTCCTCAAGAGATCCCCTAAACTTATTGTACTCGTTCTTCCTAAAAGATTGAGAGGACCATTGCTCGGCCTGCTGGGCAAGAGCTTTTTCATTCGCATTTTCGACCATTTTATCAACAAAGCCACTAAGGAATCCCATAAGAATCTCCGCAAAATATATTTCTGCCCTCATACGAGGGCAGTTTTTCAATTCTTACGCTCAATCAGCCTTCTTCTTCATGAGCTTATGGCAATTATACATGGTCACTCGTTCGTTATGCGGTAGAGTGAGAAGTATTTGTTTTTATCCCGATTCATTGCACTAATGACACCCTTTCTGTGCCCTGCTCACAGCTTCCGCCTTGACGAGTTCCCTGCAATTCTATTACTATAAATAGAAAACACTTTGCATCCCGGAGGAAATGATGAACGAGATTATCAAGGCGATGAAGGAACGCAGGAGCGTGCGGAAATACACGTCCAATGGGGAGCATTTGGATTCACCGAGCGAAAGAGGAGTTTGAGAGCGCGGAAGGCAAGGCCATCCTGAAAGAACTGGGAATCAGCGGTGAATGGGAAGGAATCGGACACTGCGCAATCGGCTATGCCGACGGCGAGATTCCGGCTCCAGTCCCCCGCAAAGAAGGCAGGGTCTACTGGAAGGAATAGGGCCGCATGTCCCGGATGAAGCTCGATTCGCCCGGGAACTCCGCCGTGTACCACGCTATGTCCTGACCGCCGACGATGTCCGGGCGGTAGAAGGAAACTAGCCGTCTCCGGCGATGTGCGGTACACTGAGGATATGGAGGTAATGGGCGCGTGTGCAGGAGGGGCATAAAGGCAGTTCCGATTTTTACAATGACTGATTTTTTCAATATGCTATAGTGCTGTCAGCAAGACAACAAAGGCGTTGGTTCTTCCCTTACTGCAGGGACGGGGCCAGCGCCTTTTTTGTTAATCTAAGCATTGTAAGGAGAAAACTATGGCAGACGCAAAAGCACTGTATCCGAAGGTCGATTTCCTGTATCTCAGCGAGGACGACATGATCGCGGCCGGAGTCAAGGACATGGCCGGCTGCATTGAGGCGATGGAAGAGATGTTCAAGCTGATGAAGGTCGGCAACTACCGCATGGGCGGGGCAAACGGCAACAGCCACGGCACGATGGTCTCGTTCCCCACAAGCTCTCCTTTCCCGGAGATGCCGACGGATGCCCCCGACCGCCGCTTCATGGCGATGCCCGCATACCTCGGCGGCAAGTTCGACATGGCGGGCTGCAAGTGGTACGGCTCCAACCCCGACAACAGGGAGAAAGGGCTTCCCCGCTCCATCCTCATGCTGACGCTGAACGACAAGGACACCGGGGCCCCCGTCGCCCACATGAGCGCGAACATCCTTTCCGCCTACCGTACAGGCGCGGTACCCGGAGTGGGATTCAAGTACTTTGCCAAGGAGGATGCTGAGGTCGCGGGAATCGTCGGCCCCGGAGTCATGAGCAAGACCGCGCTCGCCGCGATTATGGCGGTCCGCCCCGGCATCAAGACCGTGAAGGTCAAGGGCCGCGGCAAGGGCAGCCTTGAGCGCTTCATTGCCGGGGCAAAGGCGGATTACCCCTCGGTGGAATTTGTCCCCGTGGACACGATAGAGGCGGCGACGCGGGACAGCGACATCGTGTACGTCAGCACCTCCGTCCCGACCGGCAAGCTGGACGAGTACCCCTACATCAAGGAGGAGTGGATCAAGAAGGGGGCGATGATATGCTCCACCGCCGCCCTGCGCTTTGACGATGACTTCATCATCAAGCGCGCCCGCAACGTCGCTGACAACATCCTGCTCTACGAGGCTTGGGAAGAGGAGTATAAGCCCGACGCGTTCATGACGATCCCGATTCCCGCAGTGAAGGTGGAGGATCTTGTCGCGGAAGGCAAGATGACCAAGGACCGGCTGGACGACCTGGGCGACATCCTGATGGGCAAGGTTCCCGTGCACCGCGATCCGGACGAGATTGTCGTCTACTCCGTCGGCGGTATGCCGGTCGAGGATGTCGCATGGGGAACGATTGTCTACCGCAACGCGCTTGCGAAGGGCATCGGCACCAAGCTCAGCCTCTGGGATTCTCCCAAGATGGTCGTGTGATTGCAGTGGTTCCCGGAATTTCCGAGCGGGCTTCCGGGATGATTTAAGGTCTGCCTGCGGGAGGGCGGGCAGGCCGCCATGTCTTTTATTTTTACATGCGGGGGCCTCTGCAGGCCCTCGTGAGCCTGTGCAACAGGCAGGAGGAACACACTATGAAGTTTTCACGGGTCGAGGTTATCACCGGCATATCAAAGATTGCGGCATTGCAGAAGGCGCTGGGCAAGTTCCGCATAACGGGCATGACCGTCTATCAGGTCCTGGGCTGCGGCGTGCAGCACGGCACGCAGGAATTCGAGCTGGAGGAAAAGAAGGACATCCAGCTTTTGCCGAAAGAGGTCGTGATGATGGTGCTCCCCAAGGAGGACGTGCCCGAGCTGATAGAGTTCCTGAAGAAGGAGCTGTACACGGGGCACATCGGGGACGGAAAGATTTTTGTCAGCGAGGTGACGGACATCGTCCGCGTCCGCACGGGTGAGGAGGGCGAGGCTGCCCTCATATCCGGGGAGAAATGAGTATGAAAAGGAAGAATTTTTCTTCGGGCGCGCCTCTTGAGCAGAAAATGGGATATTCCCGCGCAGTCAGGATCGGGGATTTCATCTTCGTGGGCGGGACGACCTCCGTGCAGCCGGACGGTTCCGTGTACGGGGAAGGGGATTCATACGCCCAGATGAAGTACGTGCTGGAGAAGCAGCTCGGCATCATCGAGAAGGCCGGGGGAAAGAAAGAGGACGTGTATGAGATTCAGATTTTCCTTACGCCGGGATTCGACAAATCCGGCTGGCAGGCATACACTGAGATATTCCACGATGTCATGCCCCTCTGCACTGCCGTGACGGTCGCCTCTTTGAACAGGCCCGCGCAGCTTTTGGAAGTGCAGATGTCGGCGGCGCTCCATACGGAGCTGGAAAGCTAGGAGGTCCTTTATGGAACAGAAATCTTTGGGGCTTGCGAGCGTCATTGCGACAGGCGTGGGCCTTATCGTCGCGACGAGCTGCCTGCTTTCAATCGGGCAGGGCTCCAGCGCGATAGGCCTTCCGTTCATCATAAGCATGACCGTCGCATGCGCGTTCAACATACTGACGGCCCTGTCTATATGCGAGCTGAACGCCCTCATGCCCAACCTGACGGGCGGTATGGCCCAGTTCACGCTCGCCTGTGCTGGCCCCTTCCTGACGATCATAACGAGCATGGGAGGCTTCCTTGCCTGCCAGATGATACTCATCTCCAGCGAGGCGGCCATGTTCGGCAATACGCTTGGCGCGGTCATAGGAGAGACGCTTTTCGGCATACCCGTGACGGGAACGGCCTACACGGTCACCCTCGTCCTCATCCTGTTCATGCTGAACCTGCGCGGCGTTGATATGTTCGCAAAGATTCAGAACGTCGTCGCGTATGCCCTCATCGGCTCGCTCGTCGTGATGGGAATCCTCGGCTGCATCAAGGTGAACCCCGCCGCAATCGTGGAGCAGCCGGCCGTCCTCTCCACGGACATCGGCGACATATTCTCCCTTCTGGGACTGTCTTTCTTCCTTTTCATCGGGGTTGAATACATCGTTCCGATATCGAGCGAGGTCAGGAACGCTCGCAGGATGGTTCCGCTCGGGATGGTGCTGAGCCTGGTGATTATCCTCGTGATGCAGGTTTTCATCGTCATCGGATTCAGCCACTATACCCCCTGGGCTGAGCTTGGCGAGAGCACCGTCCCCCACATGCTCTACGGGACGGCCCTGCTCGGCAAGGCAGGGACCGCATGGATGACGGTCGTCTCCCTGCTCGCGGTCGTCAGCACGGTGAACACCGCGATGTTCGGGGTGAGCCAGCTCTGCTTCGGCATGGCGAAGATTGACCTGCTTCCCAAGCTCTTCATGCGGCGGAACAAGAGCGGGACCCCTTACGTGGGCCTCATCCTCATCACCAGCGCGCTGATTGCGATAAACGCGACCGGGCTGGGGACGAGCGAGAAGATAGTCTTCCTGATAAACACGGGCTGCGTATTCTGGATTTTCTGCTATGTCATCCTGCACATAGACGTTATTGTCCTGAGGTTCAAGCTGCCCAAGGCACCGAGGACGTTCAAGCTGCCGTTCGGGATTCTCATCCCGCTGGTCGGCGTCATCGGGAACCTCTTCATGATCTGGAACATCGCGCCCGACATGAAGAACCGCCTGATTATCTTCGGGATATTCGCCGCGGTTTCCCTGCTGCTCGCCCTGTATGCGTTCTTCTGGGTATGCTTCAGGATGAAGCGGCCCCTGTTCAAGGCCTACCCGATCAAGGAAGTCATGGCGATGGACACGGATTTGTACCAGATGCGGCATTACCCCCTTCTCGCCAGGAAGCTGCACATAGAGGCGGTTCCCGACGTGCAGGCGGTGAGCGCGGAACAGAACACGGGCACAAGACCAGAACAGAAAGATTTGTAGAGGAAAGAGATATGGAAGGACAAAGAATCACCGAGCATCCTGTCCTGGGAACGCCCAAGAAAGGACAGCTCGTCAGCTTCATGTTTGACGGAAAAGAGATGCGGGGCTACGAGGGCGAGCCTGTCGCCGCAGCCCTCCGCGCGGAGGGCGTTCTCCAGCCCCGGGAGA
>CAMNGY010000121.1 GCA_946538795.1 uncultured Treponema sp. | reverse complement strand
AGCACGGCCAGGTCCCCCGTGTCCAGCCAGCCGTCGCTCGTCATGACCTTTGCCGTAAGCTCAGGCTGCTTGTAGTAGCCTTTCATCACCGTGCCGCCCTTCACCTGCAGGACGCCCTTCTGTCCCGGAGGCAGTATAAGCCCGTCGGAGTCCACGACGCGGGCCTGCACGCCCCTGAGCGGCGTGCCGACCGTCCGCATGACCGGGCACGCTATGGGGCGCACGCCCACGATCGGGGCTGTTTCGGTCAGTCCGTAGCCTTCGACCACGTTGATTCCGACAGCCCAGAAGAATTTGTCTATCTCTTCAGGATAGGCCCCTCCGCCGACGATTCCTGCCCGGAAGTTCTTGCCAACCAGCGCGGTTATCTTGCTGAACACCAGCAGTTTTCCCAGCATCTTGACCGGCCACAGGAGGGCCCAGGGAATGATGCAGGCGAACCACCAGAACACCACGTGGTCCGCCCCGAACCTGGCCTGCTTGCGGAACATCTTCCTGTCCATGGCGCACCAGATTTCCGCAACCTTGACGAAGAAGCGGAACAGGGCCAGCGTAAGCCCCCCCACTTTGCGCATCTTGCGCCAGATGCCGTCATAAATGGCCTCGAACACGCGGGGAACGGCGGGCAGCAGGGTGGGGTTCAGGTTCTTCATGTCCGCGAGCAGGATGGAGCCGAGCGGCTTGGAATAGCATATCGTCGCTGCCTGTGACAGGATGACGTACTCGACCTCCCGCTGGAAGGCGTGCCAGACCGGCAGGCAGCACAGGCCCCTCTCGCCGGGGTTCAGGAAGATGCGCTCTGTCACCTCGTCCAGCTGGGTGATGAAGTTTCCGTGTGTCAGCATGACGCCCTTGGGCGTTCCGGTCGTTCCCGACGTGAAAATGATTGTGGCCAGATCATCCCACTGGCCCTTTTCCAGTTCGTCCTCAACAGCGTCTATGTTCCGCTTGCGCCACTCATGGCCGCTTCTCTTCAGGTTCTGGAACTGGTGCAGCTGTACGCCCAGCTCGCCCGCCCGCTCCTTTTGGCTGGCGTCCACTTCGTCAAAGGCAATCAGGGTCCTGAGCAAGGGGAGCTGGGACTTTATGTTCAGGATTTTCTTCACTTGCGCGGTGTTCTCGGTGATGACCATCTCGCAGCCGGCGAAGCTCAGTATGAGCGCGAGATCCTTTTCCGTCGCATCACAGCCGCGGGGAACGTCAATTGCTCCTATGGCCAGCAGTCCCATGTCCGCATGTTCCCATTCGGCGCGGTTGTCGGCTATAAGTCCTATCTTGTCCCCGCGCTTCACGCCCAGCTCCATCAGGGCTCCGCCGAAGTCCAGGGCAGTCTGGAGCATGTCGTGGAAGTTTATCTCCTTGTATGAACCGTCCTTGTCATGGGAAAGCTGTGCCGGAACCTCCGGGTACTTGGCTGCGACTGCCCTCAGTATCTTTGGAACTGTACATTCAAACTTCATGCTGGCTGACCCCTGCGCTGTGGATTTTCTGACGGCCCTGAACCCGTCCATGTTCTGACAAAAAATCAGTTTTTGTAAAGTGCGTTCATTATATAGTAAAAGCGCGGTTCATGACAAGCTGTCAGATTTGTCGCCCCGGCCCTTTCCGATTGTAAAAGCGGTGTGAATCTGCTAGTATGCACGGGTATGGAAGCGGAGAAAAAGACTGTCGGGGCCTGTGGTCCTGCCGCCGGAGCCAGGGACTCATCGCTGGAGTTGCTGCGCATTTTTGCGATGCTGCTGGTCGTGGCCTCGCACCTTGCCTGCCATTCTATGGGCGACGGCTGGAAGCTGCTGGAGCAGCCCTTCAGCGCGAACCAGGCATGGGCGATTGCCCTTGGCCGATGGGGGAACGTCGGCGTGGAGCTGTTCATCATCCTTTCCAGCTATTTCATGTGCGGCAAGCGGGGCATCCGCAGCAGGAAAATCTTTGACCTTTCTTTCCAGACCTTTACGACCTGCGTGGTCTTTTTCTTCTTCATCAGGCTCACCGGCCTGAACATGGTCGGGAAAAAAGCCCTCCTTGAGGAAGCCCTTGAGCTGTTTACGAGCCAGAACTACTGGTACATCCCCGCCTACCTGGCCTTTTACGCCCTCGTTCCCTTTTTGCAGCTGCTGTCATCTCGCAGGGGCGCGTCCTTCCGCCTGGTCGTGGTGGGGACTGTTCTTTCCCTCGTGTTCCGCTTCTACAGTCCCTGGTGGACGCCCCTCTTCGGGAAGGTCGGCTACTTCGCATACCTCTACTTCATCACCGCCGCACTCAAAGAGGCTGAGCGGGATGTGGCGGGCGTGCCCGGTGCCGCCCCCATTAGCGGTGCGGGCGCGTCCGGCGGCGCCGAAAGCTCTTCCGCGGGTGTGGCCGGCGGCGCCGAAAGCGGAGGATCCGCCTCTGTCCGCGTGTCCGGCCCTGCCGTTGCTCCCGCCCGCAGCCACTTCATCGCCCGCCACGCAGGGCTTCTGTGCCTGGCATCTTTTGTCCTGCTCGTGTTCGAAGCCTGCTATTCCCGCTACAGGATTTTGTCCGGAAAAGGACCGTTCACCCTGTACATAGGGGACTTGCTGACCATACTGTTCGAGTTCAGCTGTTTCTACTGCTTCAGGAATCTCCGCCCGGGGCATTCCCGCTTCGTCAATGCGGTGGCGGGAACCGTGTTCGGTGTCTACCTCCTGCATGAGAACTTCCTTTGGATGAGCTGGAAGGATCACGAGCGCTTCTCGATCCTCTGGGATCAGCTGCTGTCCGCCGGAGTCTGGTACGAAAGCCCCTTCTATCCCGTCTATTACCTGTGCGCCGTGCTGCTCGTCTTTGCCGTCTGCGCCGCCGTCGAACTGTGCCTGGCCTTCCTGAGGAACCTTGTCCTGTCCCGCTGCGGATGGCTGGATCGCCTGTGCGCGCGGATTGACGCCTGGTATGGCGTGTTGTGGGAACGGTGAGGCGCAGGTCAGGGGACTCCGTGAAGTCCCGCCCCCGCGGTCATTGATTATGGCCGTGCCGTCGCATGGGGGGGCCGGAACTTACGCCCCCCACTCAGCCGTCGCCCTCTCAGCCGTCGCTCCCGCTGTCGTTCCGCTCAAAGACCAGCACGTCGTCCAGCCGTATCACGTCATTGGCCCGTGCATAACGCCTTTTCCCGTCCCTGTAGACCAGCAGTATCCTGATGTTGCTGTCCCGCTCTATGGAAGAAAGCTTCCTGCCTGTCCACGAGCTGTCCAGGTTCACGATTATTTCCTCCAGCTTGAGCGCCTTGTCGTTGAAGGGATTGGACACGTTCGTGTACTCCTCCACGAAGCCCGCCGAGATTATGCCCGTCGGGATCGCGACCGTCAGCACGCCAAGTATCGCCGTGATACCCCCCATGAGCCTGCCTATGCCGGTCACGGGATAGATGTCCCCGTAGCCTATTGTTAGCAGCGTCGCGATGCTCCACCACAGGCCGGAGAATGCGTTGCCGAAGGCCTCCGGCTGTATCTCATGCTCCGTGCTGTAAATGCACAGGGAAGAGGCCAGCATTAGGATGAATATGATGAACAGCGAGGATGTCAGCTGGTTCCGCTTCTTTATGATGACGTCCCGTATGACGGCGAAGGAATCGTAGTAGGCGTTTATCCTGAACAGGCGCAATATCCGCACCACCCTGAGCATCCTGAACGCTATGAATCCGTTCAGGAAGAACATCGGCAGTATGGTCAGCAGGTCAATCAGCCCGTTGAAGCTCCCCATGAAGTGCAGGCGGGAGCGGACCGGACCGTCATCCGGGTACAGGATGTCCGCCGTCCAGAGCCTGAGCATGTATTCAACGATGAAGATAGCCGTGGTGACAATGTCCGCCGTGTCGAACAAGGCGGAATAGGGCCGCAGTTCCTCGAAGGTCCGGAGGAACAGGGCCGCTATGTTAGTCAGTATCATCGCGATGATGAAGAAGTCGAAGGCCCTGGAGGGCAGGTCGCTCACTTGCCCTATCTGTATTATGTCGAATATCCGCCGCCTGCGCGCCTCGTACGGCGTGGCCTTTCCCGCGGCATTTTTTCCCGCGGCGCCTGCTGCCTTTGCGTCCTTGTCTGTGGCTGGCTTTTCTTCCATTGCTTAGTCCTTCCTGTCGCGGGTCAGGTCCTTCACCCATTTGTACCTGTAGAAGTGCCCCATGACCCAGGGAATCTTGCCCACCTCGTCCAGGCAGGTGCAGGCGAATACGGCCGGCGCGCTCCAGTGGAACACGAACGCCCCCAGCAGGGCGGTGGGTATGGCTATTCCCCACATGCATACGGCCAGGCTGTACATGTCAAAGAGCGTGTCGCCCCCGCCGTCGAAGATTCCGTTTATGATGATCGTGTTGACGCAGCGCCCTATCATGTAGAAGGCCAGGATTATCATCATGGCCACGAGGTCCTTGCGTGCCGCGTCCGTGAGCGATATGAACGAGGCGACGGGCTTGGTCAGCAGCAGGATGATCAGCGTGACCGAAAGGCCAATGATGTAAGACAGCTTCATGAGCCTTATGCCCCATGCCTTGCCCTTGTCCAGGTTGCCCGCGCCCAGCTCGTTCCCGACCATTATGCCGGCCGCGGTGGATACCCCGTTGGCCACGCAGCAGGTCAGGTCGCGTATGACTGCGGCGACTGAGTTGGCGGCCGCCGCGTCCTGCCCCAGGTGGCCCAGTATGGCCGTATATGACGTGAAGCCTATGCCCCACAGGAGGAAGGCCCCCAGTATGGGGAAGGCGACTTTTGCGAAATCCCGGCTCAGCTCCGCGTCATGTGACAGGAGCCTCCTGTAGTCGGGGTGCAGGAACCCCTTCTGGCAGGATGAAACGAGCGACCAGACGAACTCTATCAGGCGGGCCAGCAGGGTGGCCAGGGCCGCCCCCCGCACCCCCATCGCCGGAAGCCCGAACAGGCCGAATATGAATACCGCGTTGAGCAGGATGTTTATGACGACGGTGCTGCTGCTTATCCAGGCGACACGGCTCACGTGGTCCGTGACCTTCATCGTGGTCTGGTAGCACTGGGACAGGCCGGTGAACAGGTAGGATATGCCCGCTATTTTCAGGTACTGGCAGCCTGTTTCCGCCAGGACCGCGTCGTTCGTGAAGAAAAACATGAGGATTCCCGGGCAGAATACGCATGCCAGGCTGAACGCGAGGGACACCAGCGTTACCAGGCGGAGGGTCATGCAGAATATGTCGTTGATTGCCCCCCTGGACTTTTTGCCCCAGTACTGGGCGCCCAGGATTCCTGCCGTGGCCGTGACGGAGCTTATCAGGATGTTCTGCACGAACTGCACCTGGGTTGCCAGGGACACCGCCGCCATGGCGTTCTGCTCCATCCGGCCCAGCATTACCGCGTCCGCCGCCGCGACGGATGCCAGCATCAGGTTCTGCAGGGCGATCGGCGTCATCGTCCTCCAGAGCTTTGAGTTGAATTCCCTGTCGGCAAACAGGCCCCGTATCATATAAGCCATACTACGCTATCATCCCCTTTATGAAAATCTCCATTCCGATCAGAATAAGTATAATCCCGCCGGCAAGCTGCGCCCGCCCCGTCAGGAGCCTGGTGTTCGCGGCGGCGCTTCCTATGAGCAGCCCTGCCATGCATATCGCGAATGTCACCAGCGCGATGATGAGCGACGCTATGGCCGCCATGACCGGCCCGTAATCAGCGATCGTGAATCCTACCGAAAGCGCGTCTATGGAAGTCGCTATTCCCTGCATCAGCAGGGTCGGAAAAGAAAGCCGCTTTCCCCCGGCCTTCTTATCGCAGTTCCCGCAGGCATCCCCTTTCTTTCCGCAG
>CAMNGY010000120.1 GCA_946538795.1 uncultured Treponema sp. | reverse complement strand
CGTATGGATGGAATTACGGCCTTGGAGCAGATTGTCGCATTTGACAAGAATGCCCGTGTGGTGATGGTCAGCGCTCTTGGTAAGGAGGAGCTTGTTAAGAAATCCCTTCTTGCTGGTGCGAAGAATTACATCGTCAAACCGTTGGATCGTAAGAAGGTCTTGGAAAGGATTTCTGCTTCCCTTAAATAGGTGGTGGCACAGGTAGGTAAGCATATTGCCTGCCTGTGCATTTAAAATCTTTCTTTCCCCTTAGTCTTTCATCAACAGATTTTTCTGTGTGTTGGTGATTGTTGGTTGGATGTTTTCTCTGTAAACACAGGTGCGATGCGCCTGTGTTTTTTTATTCGGAGAGCGTTGTCCATAAACAAAAAAGCTTGTGCAAGGTCCTGTTAATTTCATCCCCGTTTTTTCCGAAAATTTGGTTGGGTGGATATTATGCTTGACAATGTAAAAATAAAGGTCCTGGCAAATGAGGGGGCGACCCTGCCTGTCTATAAGACGGCAGGTGCCGCTGGGGCCGATGTCTGTGCCTTTATTGAAAAAGAAATCGTATTGTCCCCGCTTGAGCGAATCCTTGTTCCTACCGGACTTTTTTTTGAGATTCCTTCCGGCTTTGAAATTCAGGTCAGACCTCGCAGCGGATTAGCTTTCAAGAATGGGATTACGGTTCTGAATTCTCCTGGAACAATAGACAGCGACTACCGGGGGGAACTTAAAGTCCTTCTTGTCAATCTTTCAAAGGAGGATTTCATCATTCGTCCTAGTGACAGAATAGCCCAAATCGTAGTCGCTCCAACGATTACGGCTTCGTGGGAAACAAGCAGTTCCCTTTCGGCCAGCGAGCGGGGGGACGGAGGGTTCGGAAGCACGGGCCTGGCGTAGGGCCGTGCGAATGTCCCGCAGAACTTGCCTCTGGAGCGATGGATCTAGACTTCCTTGAAGAGATAAAAATTCAAAAGACCTCCTCTGTCAGAAAGCCTGCAAGGACAGGCCGTGCTTCAAGAATCACGATAGATTCCGTTAAGAGCAGAAGAAAGCTCATTGAGGATCTGAGGCGGAAGGAACAGGTTCCTGAATCGTTCGCATCCCTTTCCGTTAATGACATAGCGATGCTCAAGGATCACCTTGCGGAGGAAAGGCGGCGGCAAAGCGGAAAAGTCGTTGTTCCTCCCCAGTCTGAGGTGATGCCGGCATATTCACCCCCTGCTTCGGAGGTCTCTGTTCCTCAGACTGAGGTAGCAGTTGCTCCGGAGTCGCCTGAACCCATTTTGCAAGAGGCTGAAGTTCCTCTTGCCGCTCAGCCTGAACTTGCGCTGCCCGATTCACCCCTTGCGAATGAAGAGCCTCAAGTAGCGGTATCGGATGCCCCAGAATCTGCAGAGCCTTGTGAGCCTCAGTCAGTTACGCCGGTTCCTGATACGATCCTGCCGCATGATGTGCCGGCCAAAGAAACCTCAAACAAGAAGGAACGGCCTCTTGGAAACAGGGTCCTTCTTTTTTACCTGGTTAAGGAGCTGTTCCTTTATTTTGCAATCTGCTTTGCTTTTTTCTTTGTCGTGTTCTTCGTGAATCAAATTCTGCTACTTGCGGAGACTGTCCTGCGGCAACGGGTTCCGGTCGGCAAAGTCATCCAGCTCATCGTCTACAGCCTGCCGTCCATTGTGGCCCAGTCCGCTCCTTTTGCGACGCTCGTAGGCTTCCTCATGTGCATAGGGCGCATGGCGACGGACAACGAGATCCTTATCCTCAGGGCGAGCGGCATCCGCTATTCGTTCATAGCCGTTCCGGTCATGATTATGGGGCTTTTGATTTCTCTTTTGGGCTTTGCAATGAACGATTATTTCCTGCCATTGGGGCTTCTGAAGTATAACCGCCTTCGTAAAGAGATAATCCAAAACGACCCTGCAGTGGAGGTAGAGGCGAATTCCGTCAAGCACATGAACGGGACAACAATGGCGATCGGAGGTGTGGACGAAGAAGGCGTTATAACTGACCTGGTGATATTCGACAAGGATTCCTCTGACCGCGACAGGGTCATAATCACCGGAAGGAGCGAGGTTGTCAAGTCGGACGAGCCTGGGATCCTGATGCAGTTCAGCATGTCGGGTGCGACTGTCCTGGAGGTGGACAGGACGTACACAAGAAGCTTTGATGTGTTTGAGTCCCAGAAGATACAGCTGAATGTTTTTGATTCCATCCTGATTCCGAGCGAAGGGGTGCAGCCCCGGGAAATGACCTCCTACGATCTGTGGAAGATAATACAGATCATGAAAAAGGACGAAAGCGTAAAGTACAAGATGATGAACCGCTACAACCTGGAGTTCGCCAAGAAATTCTCCCTCCCGTTCGGCTCTATCTTTTTTGCTCTGCTTGCTTTTCCCCTTGCCCTGATATTCGGCAAGAGGGACGGGCAAACCCTGGGAATGATTTTCGGAATCATCATTTCGGTCGCATACTGGGCGGCCAGCATCCTTGGGCAGATGTTTGGCGTAAGGAGCGGATGGAACGGATTCTGGATGATGTGGGGACCAAACTTCTTCATAGGACTGATCGGCCTGCTTCTTTATCTGGCGCTGAGGAAAAAATGAGACTGGCTATTTACATGCTCAAAAGGTTCTTCGCCATTTTTATGGCGTCCCTGGCTTTTTTCACCTTGATTCTCCTTCTTACGGATTTGCTCATGAACATCTGGGGCTATATATCCAATGAAGCCGAGCCTGCTCTGGTCGCAAAGATCCTGCTGTATTATGTCCCTAAAAGCCTGTGGTACTCCCTTCCCATTTCAGTGCTGTTCGCGACGGCATATATGCTGAGCGACTTCTATGCCAGGAACGAGCTGCTTGCCCTGTTTGCCTCCGGCATTTCGATATTCCGCTTTACCATGCCGCTTCTGGTCATATCTGTTTTCATGAGCATAGCCATGTTTTTCCTGGATGACAGGCTGGTCACCAGGACTTATGCGGAAAAGGTCAGAATGCAGGATGCCGCCCTTCACAACGAAAAGAACTTCAACAACACGGATGTCGTGGTTATAAGCGAGGCCGGAAAGATGGTCTACAAGGCGGAATTCTTTGACAGCGCCAACAGCATGCTCCTTTCCCTCTTCGTGCTGTACCGTGACAGCGGCAGGGGCTTTGACGGGCTTCTCTATGCCGAAACTGCTGAGTGGGATTATGACCACTGGAAGCTGGGGCGGAGCGTCTTTTATAGGAAAGAGGCCGGGGGATATGTCGCCGGGGATGCAGACTATGACCATCTTTTCAGGCTTACGGAGCCCCCGGAATCCTTTAAGAGCACCGCCATAAATGTCGAGGAAGTAAGCGCCGCAGAAGCCAGGGAGTACATAAAGAGGCTGGAGAAGTCTGGGCTTCCTTCCAGCGATGCGAAGGCCGGATACTATAAAAAGTTCTCCTTTCCCATGGTTGTCACCGTCGTAGTCCTGCTTGCCGTGGCGTTGAGCGGGAAGACGAGGAAGAACGTGCTTCTGGTCAGTCTGGGGCTCTGCATCTCTTCGGTTGTTCTGTTTTACGTGATGCAGATGATCACGATGCTCATGGCCAGGTTCGGCACGGTTCCGCCTGCATTCGGGGGCTGGTTCCCCGTCATTTTCTTCATTTTCCTGAGCCTGGGCCTTATCCGCTATACGAGAACATAGGAGCTGTGCCGGCATTTCCTGGAGCTGTGCTGCAGGCTTTTTTTCTGGCGGAAGTCTGCCTCCTGGTATATAATAGAATCCATGAAAGTCAGCTCTCTCTTTCTCGCTGCCATTCTTCTGATCGGCCTTGCGGCCTGCTCCTCCAAAGACAAGGTACCTGCTTTCAGGGAAAGTCCCGGTTCCGAAGGTAGCGAACGAATTATAGTGGGCTTTTCGCAGATAGGGGCTGAGAGCGCATGGCGCATATACAATACGAAGGACATGCAGGCGGCTGCCCAGAAGGCCGGAATTCAGCTTTTGTACACGAATGCCGAGCAGAAACAGGAAAACCAGATAAAGGCAATACGGACTTTCATAATGTACCAGGTTGACGTCATCGTGTTCGTCCCCATCGTGCAGGACGGATGGCGGAACGTCCTTGTGGAGGCGAAGGATGCGGGCATACCGGTCATCGTATGCGACAGGAAGATTAATGCGGAATATGACGGTCTGTACGCCGGCTATGTGGGTACGGACAGCCGTGAGGAAGGCAGGCAGGCGGCCCTTTTTCTGCGCGACAAATACAAAGGGGAGGAATGCCAGATAAACGTCTTTGAGCTGAGGGGAACTGACGGGGCTTCCGCATCCGATGGCCGCATAGAGGGGTTCCGGGATGTCTTGGACAAAGATTCTCGTTTCCGGATTATCTGTTCGGAGAGCGGCGACTTCATGAGGAGCAGGGGAGAGGAAATAGCCCGGAAAATACTTTCGGAAGGAAAAGGCTTCAGGATCGGGGGTGAGAATATCGACGTCGTTTTTTCCTGCAACGACGGAATGACGCTGGGACTGCTGGATGTGCTGGAAAAGCATGGCATACCTACAGGGGTGGGCAGCCCCGTCACGGTTGTTACCGTGGATGCGCAGCAGGAGGCCGTGGACAGGCTTAAGGAAGGCCTCATAAACTGTGTGGTTGAGTGCAATCCTGAACAGGGGGATGTCGTGATGGATCTGGCAAAACGGCTTGCCCGAGGGACGGAAATACCTAAGTCCACGATTGTTGTAGGAAAAGTATTCACGGAATATGATGACCTTTCCGGTCTTGCCAGGCGTAAGTACTGAGTTTGAGAGCAGAAGTGCATTATGGAAAAGAAATCGAAGAGCCTGAAAAAAAGCCTTAGGTCGGCCATCGTGGTCATCATATTGCTTATGCTCGTTCCGACCATATATTCAGTCGTCGTATTCCGCCTGTATACGGTACGCTATGACCGTATCATCATGAATGTAAGTTCTGCCAACAGCCTGAGAAAAGTTGCCAAGGATGAGCTGGAGGATGAGATTTGGGAGGTCGTATCCGGCCTGAAGTCATTCAATGACGGAAGGCAGTACCTTCTCCTCCGTGAAGTACGTATTGGAATAGCAGGGATGATGGAGGAGACTTCGGAAAACGGCCTTGAAATACTCGAGGTTGCGAGCAGGACGGAAAAGACGCTTGAAAAGTATGTGGTGATGCTGGGTGAGCAGATTGTGAACCATGAGCCAGTCTCAAAGAATGAGGAGGTAATGGAACAGATACGTGGAGTTTCATCTGTCCTGAATGATGTCCTTCAGGAGTACATCGTGGCAGAAATAGAATCTGCGGAGTCGGCCAACATGAGCATACGCATCTGGTCGTTCAATCTCTTCCTCATACAGCTTGCCATAAGCGGGATTGCGTTTCTTATAGCGATGTATGCGTTTTCCGTTCTGTCCCGAAGGATTGGGCGCCCTGTGCGCGACATGGAGATCCTGTCCTCCAGGATTGCGAGCGGGGACTTGAAGGCAAGGGCCATGCCTCCCTGCGTCGAGGAGCTGGATCACCTTGCGGAGAATCTGAATACCATGGCCAGCCACATACAGTCCCTTATAGATGAGAATGTGCGTGAGCAGAAGAACCTTCAGAAAGCGGAAATGAAAGCCCTTCAGGCACAGATAACACCTCATTTCCTGTACAACACCCTGGATACTATTGTATGGCTTGCTGAGGATAACGATATGGAAGAGGTTGTGGAGATCACAAAGGCGTTCTCCGCTTTTTTCCGTATTTCCCTGAGCCGGGGACACGAGTGGATCACGCTTTCCCAGGAGATGGAGCATGCGGGCAGCTACCTGAAAATACACGGAATCCGCTACCG
>CAMNGY010000119.1 GCA_946538795.1 uncultured Treponema sp. | reverse complement strand
CCTTCTTCGCGTTGTCGTCAATCAGGTCATCGTAGCCGTCCAGAAGCGGAATTGCGTTCAGATCCTTGACGATAATCCTGTAGTTCTCCGGCTCGAAGAATGAGAGAACGAACTCGACGGCCTCATCCGGAGCGTCCTTTCCGATACAATAACCGTTGCCGCCGCCCTGTGCGTTCACAAGCTCGTCCTTTCCGCCCTCAATCATCGGGAAGGGCATGAAGCCGAAGGGATCTCCGCCGCCAGTCGTGGAGTTGTCACGTCCGGTAGAAGGAGCCCACTGACCCATCAAGGTTATGGCAGCCTTGCGGTCTGCAACAAGCGCTTCCTGCTCAGCCTGGCTCGTAGCCATGTATCCTTCCTGGAAGGGCTTGGTCTCAACGAACTCCTTGAGCATCTCCATGGCCTTGAGGAATGAGCCCTTGTTGAAGGCGCCGCCGTTCGTTCCGTTGTATGCGTCAAGGAAGTCCTCCTGGCTGCCGAGGCGCTGTGCGATGTAGGTCCACCAGTAGTGGCCGGTCCAGGTCTCCTGCTCACCAAGGGCTACAGGAGCATATCCTTTTGCCTTGATCTTCTTGCAGCTGTCAAGGAATTTTGACCAGGTTGCGAAATCATCGGGGGTAAGTCCGCACTCCTGAAGGATGACGGGGTTGTACCAGAAACCGACGACACCCATGTCATAGGGAATACCGAACTGCTTGGCACCGTCAGCATAAACGCCCATGGCACCCTTACCGATCTTGGCGACATTCGGGTCGTTCTTGATCAGGCCGGAAATGTCGCGGAGCATGCCGGCATCCTCCTGATCATACATTCCGCCGCCGCCCCATGAGCGGAATACGTCCGGCGCCCAGCCTGACTGCATGACAGTCGAAAGCTTCTGCTTGAAAGAATCGTTCGCAAGAACCGTTATCTCAATTTTTACTCCCGGATGCTTTGCCTCAAACCTGTCGGCAATGGTCCGCCAGGCTTTCTGCTGGTCATCCGTCGTATCCAGATGCCAGAAGGTGATGGTCTTTGTCTGGCTGGCAGCAGCGGAAGAAGATGAAGATGAAGATGATGTTGTTGAGGATTCGGCCTTTTTGGCACCACCACACATTGTCAAAAGCAGTGTTCCTGCTATGGAGCAAAGAAGCACTCCTAAGTGTTTTAATGTTTTTTTCATTTGGTACTCCTGTATAAAATTAGCAACTGATTGCCTATATTTTCAGTATAATCCTCCATATCTTACGGTGTCAAGTTTTTTTTATTGTCAAAACGGCCCGGTAGGTATATTTCCCTATAGTATATCAAGTTTTTCCCGCCGGAAAAATGGTCCGGTAGGTATATTTCCCTATAATCATGAAGCAGGCTCCCGTCACCATGTATTTTATGATGACGGTTCCTCTTTCAGTCAATCAGATCCTGATGCAGCTGTCGTCTATGTCCGCGACGGTCCTGAAGCCTGTGCAGCTCATGATGAAGCGCAGCTCCGACTGAACGCCCCGGATGAACTTCATCACGCCGTCTGTTCCGTCCTTCTCAAGCGGCGGCAGCATGGACCTGCCCACTGCGGCGGCATCCGCACCGAGCGCGATTGCCTTGTACACGTCCGCCCCGCTCGCAATGCCGCAGTCCACGATAATCTTGACCCCTGTACCCTTCAGGGCTGACTTGATTTCAGGCAAAGCCATCAGCGGCGGGACCGCATAAGGCAGCCTGCCGTGATGGTGGCTCACTATGACCGCCTTCGCCCCGGCAGCCGCGCATTTGGCCGCATCTTCTGCACCCAGTACCCCCTTCACAAAGAAAGGCAGCTCCGTAGCCTCGACGTATGAGCGCAGCATGTCGGAGGTCTGCACCGCCATCCTCTCTCCTACGACGACATCAAGCCCCTCAGGACCGAACACGTGGTCTATGTCCATGCCGATTCCGAACGCGCCCGCATCCTCCGCAAACTTCATCTGGTCGCGCACCTTGTCCGCGTCCGCATAGGGCTTCACGATCCGCACGGTCCTGGCCCCGGTCTTTGCGATGCGGGCGAACATGTCGTTCTCCATCATGCCTGCGAAGTTCAGTATGCCCAGCTTTTCCGCCGCGACCGAATACTCCTCCAGCCCCGTCAGCTCCCTTCCTGCAAAACGGTCCAGGTGCGAGAAAGCCGGCGTCATCACGGGCATGGAGAAAGCCTGCCCCAAAAAGTCAATCTTCGTGTCGGCCACAACTGAATCTATGAGCCGCTGCTTTATCAGTATGCTGTCCATGTATCGTGCGGTTATTTCGTTCGCATCAGAAACCCTATTGTATCCCATCAAGCTCCTCCTTCAGATACCCCATATACCGTATGTATTCCCCGTCATCGTGCAGATGCTCCAGTATGACCGGCATGTCCCTGTCTATCTCGCTCATCCGTCCGGCATAATGCCTGAGCGGGAATTCCCCTTCGCCCGGCGGGCATTCCTCCAGCTGCATCGTATACTCCTCCTTCAGGTGCACGTCCTTGATGTGGCAGCTGCGTATCCGGCTTCCGAGGAGCTCCGCGCATCTGTCGATGAATTCGTCTGCCCGGAAATAGCGGTCCGCGGAATTGACCATGTTGATTATGTCCATGTGGACTGCGAAGCGGTCGCGGTCCACTTCCTCGATGAGGCGCAGGTAATCCTCTGGTCCCGTGGGAATCATCCAGGGCATCGGCTCCAGCGTGAAGTAGCTGTCCTTCACTTCCGCCCGGTCTATGATTTCCCTCACCATCCTGACGGTCTCGCTCCGGGCCTCTTCTGTGAAGTTCTCCCGGTAGCCTCCGTCCCAGCGCGGGCCGAACGCCCCGGCGACATTGACCGCGCACCTGGCACCCAGGTAGTCCGCGAGCCTGAGCTGTGCGACGCAGTAGTCCCGCACGGCAGCCCGCTCCGCCGGATCCTGCGCGAGGGCGTTCCGCCAGATGCCGACCTCCGCAACAAGAAGCCCGTGCGAGTCCGCGGCGGACTTGTATGCGTCTATCTTTTCCTTCGGGGCAGAGCTGTCCAGCGGGAACACGACGGCCCTGCAGCCGAGCGCGACCTGCCGGTCCGCCCATTCTTCCGCCGTGCCGTGGGCAAGCGGTGATGATGTACCTAATCTCATAGCCTAATGATAAGGCAAGTTCCGCAAAAAAGATAGTGTTTTTTGAGGGCAGAATGTTTGGCCGGCGGAAAGGCAGCGCTTTGCCGGCGCAAATGAGAACCTGGCAGTGCCGCCTGGCACGACAAGAAGACATACGAGTGCTACTTTCACGGCGGCCTCATGCGATAGGACTTTGCGCGCCTTTGCTTCACGAAGATTCACGGCAGGCAAAGCGTGCGCCCATGAATGTAATTACCCTTTACACCGGCCTGTCTTTGTGTTATGCTTTGAAGCCATGAAAAGGTGTTTTTAGGAAATGGAAGTTCAGGTAAAAAAAAGGATTGGCTGGATAGACATCGCGAAGGGAATTGCAATCATCTGTACGATAGTCGGACATTCCATCGGAAAAGCCAGGGTCGTATCCCTTATTTTTTCTTTTCACATGCCGCTTTTTTTCATGCTGTCCGGATACACATTAAAAAAAATCCCGCTTTCGGAATTGAAGCTGGCAACAGTCAAGGATTTCAAAAGGCTTATAATTCCGGTTCTCATTGTTTTTGCCGTAGATTTTTTGCTCCAGCTTTTTCTTTTCGGCGCTTCAGTGCCCGTGCTTTTAAAAACCGACATCAAGAAGATCCTGTGGGGAACCCTCAATAAGGGTGGGGGAGTATTGTGGTTTTTGATAGCTTTGTTTTATTCAAAATTCTTTTTCAGGATTGTCCTGAATAAAATTCCAAAATACAGGGAAATGTTCCTGCTTGTCGGAACATATATTTTCAGCGTTCCCAAACTGAAAATAGAACTCCCTCAGAATTTTGATTTGATATTTGTCGGCATGCTTTTTATGGATGCCGGATACATCCTGCGGAATTCTGTTGATGAAGATTCCCCTAAGCTTGAAAAGTTAGGAGTCATAGCTTTTTTCATCTGGATATATCTGGTAAGAAACAAAAAAATCTATGTGGATTTGGCCCAAAGGATTTATCCTGTCCTTGCGATCATAGCGGCAATTTGCGGCGCGCTGTGTGTCATCCAGCTGTGCAAGCTCTTTGAATGCAGCAAGCTCCTTACAAAAGTAACGGGCTTCTTTGGGAAACGGTCTTTGGATTTGCTTTGCATCCATCAGCTGGACGGCCTGACGGGAAATTGCGTTCTGAAATATCTGGAGCCTGAGAAACTGAACCCATACGTCCACTGCTTCGTGAGAATCTTGTTTTATACCGTGGTTTTGCTTTGCTTGGTCGGGGCCAGGATTCTTTTCAGGAAGGCCGTGGCCGCATTCAGGAAATAGCCGGTCAGGAAACCCCGGAAGCGCATACGGCCGGAAGGCGGACCGGTGAATCACCAGCTCGTGCTGTGCATCTTTTTCTCGGTCCTGTACTTCATCGCTCAGAACGGAGCGAATTACGCTGACAAGCCCGTAAACCGGAGCCCATGACATTATTGTGTTGAGACCTTAGAAAGGCTTACGGTCAAAACTGGAAGCTCACCAGTGAATTGTCCGGTTTTTCACTAGTGAATTGTCCACGGCGTAAAGCCGAACGGTTAAAACCTGAACGTCGCGGTCAAAGACTGCCCGTTAAAGGAAAGAACGCTTTGCCCCCTGTACTTGACAGCAGAGATTTTTTCGTGGATAAAAGGCACAAGAAAGCCTATGGCAGATCCAATAACCGCGCCCGCCGCGACATCGGTCATAAAGTGGTTGCCGCTCCAAACACGCATAAAAGCCGTCGCGGTTGCCAGCGCGTATGACGTGATCAGGACCGGCACCTTGAACTTGGACTCCGGAAAGTACTTCCAGAATGTGTAGGTCGTAAAAGTCGCCCCAAGAAAGGCATCGGTCGTATGTCCGCTGGGAAAAGAAAGCTTCCAGTCCCCGCTTTCCACCCCCTTCTCATCCCATTCGTCCGTGTACATGTAGGGGCGTGTCCTCGTGAAAGTCGTCTTCATGATATTCTTTATTCCGGTGCTCAGCAGCCAGCTTTCCGCAAACATCACGCCGACAGTCGCAAGTTCCCTCGCAGGGAAGTTCTTGACTATTGTTTCCGTCAGGTAAATTCCCACTGGAAGGGCCAAAAGAGTCGCTGCCGGTCCTATGTCACCAAGGTCGTCCAATGTCTTGTCGTAGCCGTTGAACCACAGCTTGTCAAAGCTGTTGATATCCTCTTCTTTGAACTTTCCATCGCCGTCATAACCTTCGACATCTTTACGGATAACCGCTGCCGTGGCAAAAAGCCCCGCGCCAGCAAGTCCAAGGCCTATGTCGGCAAATACGTTCAGGGCAAACGGAGAACTTTCTTTCGTGGCTGCACAGCGTTCCTTGTCAGGAAAACTCAACCCGGTATCCGCAAAAATTGGGCCTGGCAAAAGCAAGAAAACGGATGCAAGAAGGAGCACGTTGCGAAATTTTCTAAAAAACAACAGAGAATTGCATAAAAAATTATCTATTTTCATGCAAGGAAAACAAAAATAAAAAAGACACAGTTACAGTTAAAAATGCAAAATCTGCTACAGCTCCGACTGCTCCCAGTCGCAGGCGGACTCAAGAATCCGGGCGAAGGCCTCAAGCCCCTCCTTGTCTATTGTCAATTGTCAATTTCCTGGACTCCCTGCTGGACAAGGAATCCCGCGCCAAAGAAGCCGCCGGGGCCGTCCTGGACCAGATCGCCCTGCTCAAGAAGTCCATTCTTGCCCGCGCCTTCCGCGGGACATTATGAGGGACAGAAGCTCTGTTTGTG
>CAMNGY010000118.1 GCA_946538795.1 uncultured Treponema sp. | reverse complement strand
TACTTTTTATCGTTCACCGGGAAGATATTCTAAAAAAAGCAAAAGAATCATTTGATACAATTTGTGGTGCAGTCGGAAAAGATTATTATTCCGGTTTTTATACAGGAAATCAAAAAGATAAAGACTGCTCATATCTTTTTGCAACCCGTGACACAATGAGCCGGCACTACGAGGAATTTTCTCCGGACGATTTTGATTACATCGTCATAGACGAAGCCCATCATGCATCAAGTGAAAGTTATCAGAAAATCATTTCATATTTTAAGCCGGATTTTTTACTTGGACTTACCGCAACCCCTGAACGCAGCGACAACGGAGACATTTATTCCCTTTTTGACAACAATGTCGCCGTGGAAATCCGTTTGAGACAAGCTCTTGAATATAACCTTATCTGTCCTTTTCATTATTTTGGTTTGACGGACGCAGAAGGAATTGATTATTCAAAAATCAAAGCTGAGCCTGGAACAAGCGAATACACAGAGGAAATTGCAAAAATGCTCATGGTTGGACATCGTGTTGATTATATCATCGAAAAAATGAAGTTTTATGGGCACGATGCAGAAAAACCAAAAGTTTTAGGATTTTGTCAGACAATCAAGCATGCAAAATACATGGCACAGGAATTTTGTGAGCGAGGAATTCCCGCTGTTGCCCTTTCAAGCGAAGACAACAAAAGCATTGATGAGCGCATTGCATTTACAAAACGACTTGAAGATGATAACGATGACTTAAAAGTAATTTTTACAGTGGATTTATTCAACGAAGGTATCGACATTCCGTCGGTGAATACAATTCTCATGCTCCGCCCCACGGAATCTTCAATTATTTTTATCCAGCAGTTAGGCCGTGGCCTCAGAAAAATTGCAGACAAGGAATTCGTAACGGTTCTTGATTTTATTGGAAACTACAACAAGTCTTTTTTGATGGCAATTGCTCTTAACGGCAAGCAGAATTTTGACCGGGATTCCTTAAAAGTTGAGGTGCAGACTGATTTTGCAGATTTGCCCAACGGAACGTATATCCACATGGACAAAATCACAAAAGAACAGATTCTCCGCCAGTTGGAGAACGAAAAGTTCATGTCCATGAAATACATGAGAGAATCCTACCTTGGGTTCAAGCATGTCTGTGGCGGAAGAATTCCTACGCTCATTGATTACCTTAAGCATGATGGTAGCGTGGACCCCCTACGCTTTTCTTCTTTCAGCCCGAACTACAAAACTTATCTGGAATTTGCAGCTTACATGGAAAAGGAAACTCACCCTGAGCTTTCTGTTGTTTTGCAGAATGAAAGTTTTAAGGCCTTGATGCGGTTATTTACTTTTTACTCTCCTGCCAAGCGCATTGAAGAATGGCTGATTGCAGATTCAATTTTGAATTCAAGCGATAACAAAGCGACAATTCAAGAATTGGAAGAAAGAGCCGGGAAATATCTTGATACCGTTCACAATGAGACTTTGGTTCATGCGGCCGAAACTTTGAACGGGAAATATTTTGACCCCAAGGAAAAAGATCGTTATGCGGATGCATTGCTTTTGTTTGATGGAAAGTCAATGACTTTCAGAGATGAAATACGTTCTGTTCTGGACTCTGATAAAATTGCCCGTTTCTGGTTCGAGGATTTGGTTCGGTATAATCTTCTCCGCTATCAGGATGAATTCGGTTCTGTCGATTACGGTTTTCCCTTCTTAAAACTATATTACGAATATTCCATGAGAGACACAGCCCTTTTGTGCAGTTACAAAAAGACTCATTCTTCTTTCCGCGGTCAGGGGCTTTTGACTTCAGCAAAGCCTGATTATTTCATATTCGTAAACTTGCATAAAAATGCAGATATAAAGGAATCTATAAATTATAAGGACAAGTTTATTACACCAGGTGTTTTTCAGTGGCAGACGCCAAACAGCACGACTCAGGAATCCGAACTTGGCAAGGATATAGTTTTCAGCTATAAACGGGGAATAAACCTGCATCTTTTCGTGCGCAAATTTGAAGAAGTTGAAGGCGTTACCCAACCTTTTGTTTATCTTGGAAAGGTTGTTCCCTTTTCTGATACGGCAGAAGGCAACAAGCCTATTACAATTCACTTTGCATTAGAAAAACAAGTTCCCGATGAATTATACTTAGATTTTTCGACAAGAACTGATAAACTTGGAAAGGAGGATGAGGCGTGAAGACCATAAACGTAGTAGCCGCAGTAATCATCCGCTCAAGCAATGACGGAACGAAGCAGGTTTTTGCCACCCAGCGCGGATATGGCGAATTTAAGGATGGGTGGGAATTCCCCGGAGGAAAAATAGAAGCTGGAGAGGCTCCCCAAACAGCTCTGGCTCGTGAAATCCGTGAGGAGCTTGCCACCGAAATCAAAGTGGGGGAGTGCATCGGCACGATAGAGTATGACTACCCGAAATTCCATCTTTCCATGATGTGCTTTGTCTGCGAGGTTGTCTCCGGGAAGCTGGAACTGCTGGAACACGAGAATGCAACCTGGCTTGACAAGGCTGGCCTCCGTTCCGTCGGCTGGCTTCCCGCAGACATTACGATTTTGGATGAGGTGGAAAAACTTCTTTCTTAGTTTTTACAGGCTACCCAGGTTGAACTCTTTTTTCGCTTGGGATAAATTTTCATTGGAATCCAGGGCTTTTTTCTTGATAAAAAGCTTTACCGTTTCCCTGTGCGTGCCATAGAGCTTTGACATCTGGTTTATGCTTGTCCCGGCCAGCAGCATTATCGTCACAGCGAACTCCGCCCCTTCAAGCTTGCTTTTCCCGTTTCTTCCACGGGGACGGCCAAGCTTGATGCCCTCCGTTTTTTTCCTTTCCAAAGCTTCCTTTGTGCGCTGGCTGATGAGGTTCCTTTCGATTTCTGCGCTCAGTCCGAAAGCAAAAGCAAGGACTTTGCTTTGGATATCATCGCCGAGCCTGTAATTGTCTTTTATTGTCCAGACCTTTGCCTCCTTTTCCATCAGCTGATTAAGAATGGACATTATCATGAAAAGACTGCGTCCGAGCCTGGAGAGTTCTGAACAGATTATCAGGTCCCCTTTTTTTATGTCCTTCAGTATTTTCCCAAGTTCCCGCCGGCTTGCATCTACTGTACCGCTGACAGTCTCCTCTATCCAGGAATCTATTGCCAAACCGTTTTTTTTGCAAAACGATTCAATCTCAAACCGTTGGTTTTCAACTGTCTGTTTGTCTGTGCTTACGCGGATATATCCATAATTCATTCTTTTAAGATAAGTATGGGAATCGGGAAAGGAAAGCGAAAACGTGTGTTCTAGGGGTGCTTAATACTTCAAGTGTTAATCAAGTCTTGCGGGCGGTTTGCCTTTCTGCTAGAATGCCTTCGGAGGATATATATGAAGCGTTTTGAAGGCTACGAGAAAGGAATTGACCTGGGCGGCTGGCTGTCGCAGTGCCCGGAATATACGCAGGAGCGTTACAGGACTTTTATAGGCGAGAAGGATTTTGCCGTCATAGCGGGGTGGGGGGCGGACCACGTCCGCCTTCCCGTTGACTGGCAGGTGTTTCAGAAAGAGGACGGCTCGCTGATCGAGGAGGGATTCGGCTACGTGGAGAATGCCATAGCGTGGGCCAGGAAGAACGGGCTTAAGGTCATACTGGACCTGCACAAGACGATGGGCTACTCATTCGACGCTTCCTCAGACAAGAACAACTTCTTCGCGGATGAGAGGCTTCACGTCCACTTTTATGCGCTCTGGGAGGAATTCGCCAGGCGCTTCGCCAGGTATGAGGACATGCTTGCGTTCGAGCTTCTGAACGAGGTGACATCGCCTTCTTACAGCGATGCCTGGAACCGTATTGCCGCCCGCGCCGTAAAAATCATCCGGGGCTATTCGCCCACGGTGCGCATCCTCGTCGGAGGCTACTGGAACAATTCGATCGACGCGCTCAAGGACCTGGATCCGCCCGCAGACCCTTACATCGTATATAACTTCCACTGCTATGATCCCCTCCTGTTCACCCATCAGGGGGCCTACTGGGTGCCGGGGATGCCGGAGGACTTCCGCCTTCCCTATCCGCTGACTTTCAGGGAGCACAATGACGCGGCCCGCAGGCTGGGGCTGACTGATTACATAACTCCGGCAGACGACGAGTCCGCCTTGTACGGCAAGGATTTCTTCATAAGAAAGTGGCAGGCCGGAATCAAGGTCTGCGAGGAGAGGGGCGTGGCCCTCTACTGCGGCGAGTACGGCGTGATTGACAGGGCCAGCCCGGAATTCGCGCTCGCCTGGTTCCGCGACATCAGCGCGGCCTTCAGGGAATGCGGCATAGGCCGGGCCGCCTGGAGCTACAAGCAGATGGACTTCGGCCTGAGCGATGAGCGCATGAAGGGCGTCATGGGCGAGCTGACCAGCCTGCTGTAGTCGCCGCTGGACGAAACTACGTGTTGGGCGGCAGCCTTTGCAGAGCCGCCGCCTGTACTGCTTTGACAGCCTTACTCGTTGACGGCGGGGGGAAGTGCCTCCGTGCCGCCCTCGGCAAGCTCCTTTTCGTGGCGGTTGAAGCAGGTCTTGCACAGGCGCTCCTTGCCGGCAGCCTCCGCCTCCTGCGTGGTTCCCAGCATGAGCTCCTCGGACCGGTTCAGGTGCTGGCAGTCCTCGTAGATGTGGAAGACTTTTCCGCCCGTCGTCCAGTAAACCTGGGAGGTAGCCTCCTCCATCGCGAGTATCTGCTGCTGCTCCTCCTGTGAGTAGGGGTTGTAGTCGTAGCTCGCGAAACCACCTATGAGCAGGGCGACTACGGCCACTATGGTTCCGATCATCTTGGTCTTCTTGTCCGCCTTCTCGTCCTTGAGCAGGATGATGACGAAGGGGATGAACGCGATGGCGCACACTATCACGCCCATGTTGTTCCACAGCCAGAAGGTGAGCTTGTTCTTCTCCGACGCGGGATGTATGTGGTTCGCCTTCTTCCACAGCAAGGAGCCGATTATGACGCAGATGAGGTCCAGGACAAGGAACGCGATACCCGCATAGAGCGGCGGGATGCTGGGGATGAACGGATCGTCCGCCGGGGCAAGGATTGCCTTTATGGCGAGGAACTCACTGACAAGCGCGGCTACCCAGAGAATGATGGAACCGACGCGCAGGCCCGTCGTGGAGGCCGCTATCTGCTGGGCGGCGACTCCTCCGGCCCCAGGCTTTGCCCCTGACGGCCTGCTGCCCGGCTTTACCGCCTCCCCTGTGGAGGCCGACACTATCTTGTGCTCCTTCTTGGGCTTTTTCTCTTCTGCCATGATTCAACTCCTCTATTCGATGAATTTCGATGATAAGCCCCCGGCTAAAGTTTCCGGGGCCTTCCGCGCCCTTCCGGGGCCTTCCGCGCCCTTCCGGGGGGCGTGTTTATGGGGAAAAATTATACAGCAACTCGCGGATTTCCTCAAGACGGGGCGGGGCATCCGTCGGGGCGAGCATCCGTTGGGGCGGGCATCCGTGTCCCCCGGGGCAGACCTCAATGGCCCGCGCGTCCGCCCGCCTCTTCAAGGCACCGCCCGTCGGACGAGAGTTGCCTTTTGGCTCAACCGCCCTTGAGGTAAATGCGAGTCCTTTCTGGCAGTCCCGCCGCGGGGTGCCTGCCCCCACGATTTCTATGTACAACCGGGCGGGGAAACTGTATAATCATATATAATCGTATGCTTTCAACAGTCCCCCTGCGCCGGCTGCGTACCGCGCTCCTTGCAACATTCCTGATTCTCTGCCTTGCTTCCTGCGGGACCAAGAGGCCCGGCAGGAAAGATGTCGTGGTGCTTTTTACCAGCGACGTGCATTGCGGCATAGAAAGCGGCTTCGGCTATGCGGGCCTCTGGCAGCTGAGGGAGAGCCTGGAGGCGGAAGGGCAGGCCACCCTGCTCGTTGACGACGGGGATT
>CAMNGY010000117.1 GCA_946538795.1 uncultured Treponema sp. | reverse complement strand
CTCCTATCTCTGTTCTTTCCAAAGTATGCCTCGGTGGTATGTGCGGGCCCGCAGGGTTTTGCCTCCGGGGGCTCCGGGATGGGGGGCGGACATGAGGTCCGCGGCCCGCTTTGTCGGGATTCGCCCGGATGCGGCGCGCCAAGATTTTATCGGGGATATTCCCGGGCCATTGCGGTTGGGGCAATTACCGGGCAGGGGGAAGTGCCCTGGCAGGGAATCAGCCGTTACCGGCAGGGCCCGTCAAGGATCCGTCGCGGCGTGGCCATGCCGGCTTCTGCCGGGACGGGACACGGGGAACGGGGCCGGGCGGCTGCAGGGCGGTCCCCGCGGGTTGGTTCAGAAGACCTTCCCGCGCCTTATGACGAAGCTTGTCTCTGCCCGCGCGCTCTTTTTGTTCCTGCTGGCATACCGGATCCGGTACTGGTTCGGATGCGCCGCAGGGCAGACAACCGCGTCCTCTCCGGTCCGCCCGAAATGTTTCTCAAGGGCCCGTTTCCCGGCTTCCGTCGTATAGGGCTTCGCGGACGCCCCGCTCGCGGTGGAGGCGGGGGATGCCCTCCAGTAGTACAGGCATTTCTTGACGTGCGCGACCTTCCTCGTCCGCTCCGTGACTTTCAGTATGATGTCGAAGTCCTGCGCCCCGTCGCATTCAGGGTCGAACCTGAGCCCTTCCAGCAGGGACCTCCTGAAGGACGTGAAATGGCATATGTAGTTGTTCGACTCGAGCAGCTCCTGCGAGAAGTCCCTCTTGAAGTGTATGAAGGCTATGTCGTGCAGGTCGGGGCTGCGGAAGGCGGCCTCGTCGGTGTAGACCAGCTCCGCGCCGCAGCCGCGGACTGCCATGGCGGTCTCGTACAGGGCGGATGGGTGCAGCAGGTCGTCGTGGTCGAAGAGTGAGACGTAGTCCCCCGCCGCAAGCTCAAGGCATGCGTTCGTGTTCCCGGAGATCCCCAGGTTCCGCTCAAGCTTGACGTACTTCACTCTCCGGTCCGCGGCGGCAAGCCCCCCGCAGATTCCCTGCGTATACGGATGCGCGCCGTCGCTTCCGTCCGCAATGCACAGCTCCCAGTTCCGGTACGTCTGCAGCAGGACCGAGGCCAGCATCTCCCTGAGGAATGCCTCCGGCGTGTTGTACAGGGGGACGAGTATGGAGAAGCGGATGCCTTCCTCCGGGCCGCCGTTCCTTTGGGCCTCATGGTCCCGGCTGCTCATCCCGAATGCCTCGGGCGGTATGGCCAAACCCTCCCGCCCCGCCCATGCGGCCCTCATTTCCTTCGTCACGTTGACGCTTGCCGTCCTTGCGAAATCCTCCCTGACGCCCTGCAGCGCGCCGGGAATGCCCGACTCACGGAGGAGACGGAAGAGTGTCTTTGTCTTTCGTATGAGATTGTAGCCCATGTTATGAATTCCAGCCGTTTTGGTACAGATCCCTGAAAATGCCTTTCGGTCCGTCCGGGGTTTACGCTGATGATTTCCGTTCCGGAAAATACGTATAGTCCGGGAAATACGCTTCTGCCCTATATCTCCGCCTTGTAGATGACCCCTTTGTTATGAAGTGTTTACCCGAGACGTCGCAGCCGACGATGTGTATCTAGGATCTGCTGCCTGCTTTCTATCGCGGTGGACTGAATTACATTTAGAAGAATGCTTAAAGATCATATTTATCCTTTAGTTCATTGGCAATTTCTGAAGGAATGTCGTCGAACTCTGATGTTTTATTTGCATATTTGGAATTAATCCTAGGAATTCCTTGCCCAGAATATTCCTCACATATTCTTTTCAATGTCTCAGCAATAGTCGTTGCGGAGCAGTTTTTTAGGCTGACAATATTCTCATTGAAATCTGCCAGATCTTTGTTTGCATAGAAGTTTGTAATTGTCTTTATGCCAAAAGTAGACATTTCCAAAGGGGGGTAGGAAGGATGCGGCGAGACCATCAGCGATATGCCTGCATAGGTCTCGAGCATTGTCTGTGCATATTCCTCCAGGGAAAGTTTTCCAAGTGAGCATAATTTCTGTCCGTTGTGCAATAAAATATCCCCAAAATTTTCTCCAGCCGACAGAATTTCCCAATCCCTGCAGTCTTCATAAATATCAACCCACTCGTTTAAGGCCATCAAAATGAGTTCGAATGCGTTCCTAGGCATACCGGGCCTGCCGTATACAAGTATTTGTTTCTTCCTGTTTTGAATGGATTTGACAAGTCCTGCAAACTGTTCCTTCAATGAATTGTTCAGTTTGGGATCGAATACCCAGCTCCGTTCAAAACTGAGGAGTTGAAGACTGCTGCAAATGCTCTATCTCATTCTATCGATGTTAACAGGGTGACCTTGCCCATGTGCCAGCTTCCGTCCGCAGCCCTTCCATACATCACAAGCTCTGTGCCTCCATTTGAGAAGTATGGCGGAGGCAGGTTGGTTGAGAAGGAAAATGCGGTTCCACCGGTGGCTGCAACAGCATATGCGGCATTGTATGAACCGTCTGCAGGATTCTTCATGAACAGGCCCGTAAGGGACGGCCCGTCCCTGCCTATCTGCGCCTGACCGACCAGGTTCGTTGTTCCCCATGGATTTAGGTTAAAATTCAGCTTTACATAATTTTCGCCGTCGATGATATTCCCGTTTATGGCTGAAATGGAGAGAACCATATCCTCAGGAACGTCTTTCCCTCCGATGTTTGCAGGAACTGTCAAGGTCCAGTAGTTCCATGGGCCGATGGCAATCCTTACAATATCCTTTCCTTTCCTGTCAAATACGAAGCAGTTGTCCTTGAAGGACTTTGCGAATTCCGCGCCGACAACGTTGAGTTTATAGTTGCTGGAGACATCCGCGACGGGAAGCGCCAGGAGCAGGAAAAAAGAGATCTTCCGTACGGTTTCATTCCCGTGCGCCACAAGCTTTATGGCCGACACCATAAGGATGAACAGAGCTATTTCGAAGGACGTGAAATAGTAGCGGACCGTCAGTCCGTGCTGGTAGAAGCCGTCAGCGGAAGAGACCATGCTCGACAACAGCAGCAGCCCCCAGCTGAAGAGGCCGCTGTAGGCGAGGAGCAGCGGGGGAGTCCGTCCGACGGCCCAGAACAGGATCCAGCATGCTAGGCCGAGTGCAAATACGGCCCACGAGGCTCTGGGCTGTACATATGGCAGGAAGAAGAAATTCTTTGTATTGAGGACGAACCTGTGCCATAGGTCAAGATCGGAGCTGCACCGCCCGCCCCCCATTATCACGATGAGCTGCACCAGCACGGCCGAGGCAACAATGGCTGTCTTCGCAAGCTCAAGGAGCAGGCCTCCCGTAGTCAAGGTTCTGTTCCTCAAAGAGCAAGCAAGGTAGCGTAAAAAGGACAGTCCCGCCACTATGATTGCGAAGGGGGCGGCTGGCCATGAAAGGGCGAATATCACCAGAAAAGCCGTCTGGCCCCATGAAATCTCATGTCTCTTTGGGGCGACGAGGAGGTCAACTCCAATAAGGAAGACAGTGAAGATGAAGTAAACGGGGAGGGAAGTCTCGCAGGTCACGACGTCGACGGCATTTGGAGGGAAGATGACCGTCAGCGCCACGCAAACGAGGAAGCGGTCCAGCCGCTTTTCAACCAGCCATGAAAACCTGTCGCTGACGAAATAGAAAATGCTGAAGGTGGCAAGAATTTTCGAAAGCGTCTGCTGTATGTACGGCAACGCGGCTATGCTGTTGAAAGGCCTCACGAGCATATAGCACAGGAAGGCCATGAGTTTCTGGCCCGTCCAAAGGCATCCGTTTCCCGGAACCAGGACGCACTTCAGGCCGTCGAACACGGCCCCCTGTATGAGCACGGTGCCGTCCTCCGCCCACAGGTATGGCTCAAAAAAATCATCAGGGGCATGCATGGCGAGCAGGAAGAAGAGCACCAGGAACATCTGCGTGTCTTGAATTCGGTGCCTGAACCTGTCCATCAAGAGGAAGGCCCCAAGGGATGAGGCGGACGCAAGGAGCGACCAGGCCGCTGCCTTGTGGAGCAGGGACAACCACTTGTCGGGCCTGCGGAGCGGGCTTCCCCTGAGCATAGAGCCTACGGTAACAGCGACACTGCCGACGAAGGGGAACAGCAGTGCAAATCCTACAAAGGCAAAAGCTATGGACATGGCAAGCAATGAGCGACGTAAGGCCTTCTCATGCCTGGTGGAAATCCCTTTCAAAAGGGCTTTTGTGGAGGTACTGTTCATTGCCTGCCGTTCCTCTGGATTTTTTTCAAGCGCCGTATTGTCGCAATGTAGCTCAGGATGAACCTTCCCAGCTTGCGCTTGGAGACGCCAGCCTTGCGCTCCTCGAAGTAGATGGGAACTTCTTTTATGTCGTAGCCTTTCCTGCTCATGGAAAGCTTTATGAGGATCTCCTCAACTATGTCGAAGTTGTCGCACTCCAGCTCAAGGGAGCGCACCTGCTCCGTCCGGTACATCCGGTAGCTGTCGGACACATCCTTCACCTTTATGCCGAACATGAGCCTGTATGTCACGTTCAGGACGTAGCTCATCGCCTTAAGGATGAAAGGATTCTCGGTGTCCCCGCCTTTGGTGTAACGGGACCCGATGATAAGGTCATGCCCCTCCCGTATGGCATCATAGAATTCCTGTATGCACTTGGGGTCATGGCTCCCGTCGCCATCCATGACTACTGTATAGGAGTATTGCGCCGTCCTGAAGCCCGTCCTTATTGCATCCCCGTAGTTGTTGCCTCCGGCCCTCCTGACGTATGTCGCGCCGCATTCCCCGCACACGGACTCCGTGTCGTCCAGAGGCTCCATCGTGTCCACGCAGAGGATCTCGTAAGGGACACCTGTCGCGGCCAGACGCTCGCCCAGCCGCGGAAGGATGTTCCTAAGGTTCTCCCCCTCCTGGTAGGAGGGGATCACGACGCTTATCCCTTCCGTCATATCGTCCTCACCCAGCCCAGCATCTTCCCTATGCCGTCCCTTGCGGTAACCTTGGGAACCCAGCCGATCCTGGAGCGTATCTTGGCGGTGTCGGCCACGAAGACCTTCTGGTCGCTGGACCGGACGGGCAGCTGGGTGTAGCGCATCTTTATCCCCAGCATCTCGTCCAGCATGGCGAAAAGCTCAAGGAGAGAGAGGGACTGGGCCATCGTGCCGCCTATGTTGTAGGCCTCGCCGCACACCTTGTCCACGTTCTCAAGGGCCGTGTAGTACAAGCTTATCATGTCATCGGCATGCAGTATGTCGCGCACCTGCTTGCCGTTGCCAGAGATGGTGAACGGCTCCGCGCCCGGGTTCTGCTGCAGCTCCAGGGCCTTGGCGACGAACCAGCCGACCCAGCCCTGGTCGTATGTCGCGAACTGCCTGGCCCCGTACATGGACGAATGGCGGAAGACCGTGGTCTTTATGCCGAATATGCGGTGGTAGTCCAGCATGTACTGGTCGGCAGCCCCCTTGGAGCAGCCATAGGGCGAGCGGAAGTCCAGGGGGACGGACTCGTCGAATCCGTCCGGGAACTGCCTGCACACGTAGCGGGTCGCCGTCTCCTCGTAGTCGTACTGCTCCAAGTCGCCGTAGACCTTGTTGGTGGACGAGAAGAACACGGCCGTGTCCGGGCTGTATTTCCGTATGGAATCCAGCAGGTTCACGGCACCCATCGCGTTTATCTCGAAGTCCTTGTAGGGGTTCTCTATCGATGTCGTCATGGCGACCTGGCCCGCCAGGTGGAACACGGCGTCGAATTTGCCGTTCTTTATGACGGTCTCAAGGTCGTTCTTGTTGCGGGTGTCTCCGTGTATGAAAGTAAAGTTCCCCAAGCTCCTGAGCCACTCCAGGTTCTTCGAAGAGCCCAGCCGCGAGAGGTTGTCAAAAACAGTGATGTCATATCCGTTCTTTATCCCGTAGGATGCGAGGTTGCTGCCCAGAAAGCCGCAGCCGCCGTT
>CAMNGY010000116.1 GCA_946538795.1 uncultured Treponema sp. | reverse complement strand
TTGTGTATTATCTTGTAGTAGCAGGTCCTCAGGAAGCGGACAGAGCGGTTCTCGTCGCTCTGGGTCTTGATTCCCGCGACTATCTTTGCCCCTTCCTCCCATTTCTGGACGAATGTGGGGATCAGGTCCACCGGGTCCTGGAAGTCGCAGCAGAGCATGACCGTGCAGTCCCCCTCGGTCTGGGACAGGCCGTAATAGGGGGAGTTGAACTGGCCGAAGTTGCGGGCGTTGAAGATGGCCTTTATCTTCTTGTCCTGGCCGCACATCTGGCGGAGCAGCGCCCGCGTTCCGTCCGTGGAGTCGTTGTCTATGAATATGATTTCATAGTCGTAGCCCGAAAGCTTTTCTTGCATGAGCTGGGTAAGGGCCTTGCCCATAGGAACCACGTTATCCTGCTCGTTGTAGCATGGTACCAGGATGCTTATCTTCTTCATATAAACCTTTGTGTGAATCTTTGTTTCCTCAATTTATAGCACGTAATCGCATAAAGATAAAGGGGCGGGGTCAAAAATGACTTTACAAGATTGCCTTTTAATGCGAAAATAGAGAAAGGTCATGGTACACAATAAGAAAAAGAGTGAAGAAAATGTAAAAAACAACAGCAACCTTGAAAGACTTGCCCAAAGCATAAGCTCCGGCGAGCGTAAGGACATGCTGGACAAGATGAAGGGGCAGCTTCCTCAGGAAGAGGAGCCGGCAGGCCTGACCAAAAAGAAACGGAAGGATGCTGCCGAAACGGAGGAGGAGCGCAGGGAATTTTCCCTGAAGCTGAGGCGGGAGCCTTTTTTCCTCCGCTTCTTGATATGGATAAAGTCCATTTTCAGCGATATGTCCGTAGAGGAAATCTACAACGAAACCCTTGTGTCGGAGCTTGCGCATGACATTGAGCGGCACTATCCTGACCTTATCGTGTACAGGCGGAAGATTCTTTTCAACTCCTTCTATGACAAGCTGCTTCTCCTTGCCAAGGCATCAGAGTTCTTCAGGCCCTATATAAAGATTTTTGACCGGAACCCGGGCTACTTTTATGTGGAGCTTTCCAAAATCCTCATGCCCGGCATAGTCGAGCAGATTGAGGCTGATTCCGACCCCTACCAGTTCCGCCTTTCGGATCCGCTGGATGAAGCCAACATAAAGGAACTGAGGCAGACATTGCTGGAAGGCCTGTGCTCGCTGGGAATGGAGAACCAGCGGGATATGTACCAGTACGCGCAGATGCTCTGCTGGCTGGGGACTTTCGTGAAGCTGCCCTTTGACAGAATCATCCGCCGTTTCTCGGCGACCCCCGATCAGATGTATGCCTGCCTTTTCAGCCAGATGAGGGGGGATATAGACGAATTCGCCAGGGTCATGTGCAACTACGTGCACATAGACGAGCGGCTCATCGGGGCTTTCGTCCTCTTCCTCCAGGATACGGCGGAAGACCCGAACATGTCCGAAAGCGACAGCAACGCGCTCAAGGAGAGGAACTTCCGTGCCCTCGCCTCGTCCCAGATTGCCATAATCGAGATGTTCGTGAGCAATGCCCCCATGGAAAAGATAGCCAAGGTCGTGCTCAACAACTATCTGTATGTGGCCCAGCCGGCCGGGGGCGGGGAGGACTGGCTGGAGAAGTTCTCCGAATGTGTTAAGAAGAATTTCGAGAAGCGCCTGCAGGACTGGAGGGCAGACCGCGAGAAGGAGCGGCTGAAGGGCCTCCTTCATGAATACTTCAAGATGCAGGCATTCCCCCTGTTCCCCTATCGTCCCTGGGAAAAGCTCTGGACCGGCGCGAAGCCCGTCAATTCCCTTTCCATAGGCTTCGTGAACCATTTCGTGCGGCAGTATTTCACGGAGTACATGACAGTCCTGAAAGGCATATCCCTGGAGGGCGACTTCTCCGTGAAGAAGAACCAGAAGCAGCTGTCCGCTGCCCTGGACAAATTCGAGCAGGTGAACAACTACTTGGACACCCTTACGACGGACCTGTCCTCGTCCGGTGGCTATGCGGCGGAATTTTCCGTCTTTGAAGGCATAAAGACCCGCAACGAGAATTCTTTGGGCCACATAAACATGATCATCGCGGAAATAGACGATGACTGCGCCCGCATCATAAAGCTCTTCAAGTCCATGTGCAGCGATCTGGACCAGCTGATCACGGGCTTCGTTTCCGGCAGGGGCGTCCCCCCCTACGGATGCATCGTCAACATAAGCAAGATCCTGCGCAGGATGGGGAACGTGCAGGAAAAGCTTAAGGACATGAGGCTTAGCTTTTTCTGCGCATTCGATTTCATAAGCAAGCTTCAGGCCATAGAGGACCCGGACAAGAAGAACGGGGGCTGACGTGCTTATTTTATTCTTGCAGAACTAGGGAATACAAGTTATAATCGAACGACAAACCGTATGAGAACAGGGAGTATTAATTTTCTATGGCAGATAAGAAAGACATACAGATAGCGACCAAACTGGTCGCCTTGGTCGGTGCCGTCATCATATTCAGCTGCGTCGTGGTCGCGACATTGACCATAGTCGTCTTTGACCGGAAGCAAATCACGGATGCCGAGTCGAGCATTGCTCATACGGCGAAAGGTGCCGCCCGTATCCTGGTTGACTGGGTAATCACGCTGGACTACGGTGCCGCAGTGTCCGCAAACAGCGGGGATGTGCAGGCCGCCGTCCAGAACAGGGATATCCAGGCATTGGATAAGATAACCAAGTTCTACGATGATAGCTTGGACTACGAGTTCATGGCCTTCGTTGACAGGAACGGAAAGGTTCTGGCCGGGGGCGCGAACGGCATCCCCAAGGGGACGGACCTTTCTTCCGTGTATGCCGTCAAGAAGGCCCTGTCCGGCCAGCAGGCCGACTCCTACGAGCCGATCTATAATTCCCCCTACGGGGCCGTATCAGCCTACCCGATCAAGAGCGGCGCTTCCGTCATCGGAGCCTCGGTCTTTGTCTACGACCTGACGACCGACGACTTCATCGGGGTCATAAAGAACGGCTTCGACTGCGAGTGCACGATATTCCAGGGCGACCTGCGCGTCAAGTCCTCGCTCAAGGACCAGCACGGCAAGAGCGTCGAGGGAACCAAGCTGGCCAATGCCGACATCGTGAGCGATGTCCTCAAGAAGGGCAACACCTATGTCGGCGAGAACACGATTGCCGGCAACCGCTGCTACACGGTCTACGCCCCGCTCAAGAACGATGACGGGACGATTACGGGAATGCTCTTCATCGCCAAGAGCATAGAGGATTTGAAGAAAACCAAGAATGCGACCATAGCGATAATCATTCCGGTAGTCATCTTCATAGTCGTCGCCCTGATGATCCTGAGCTACCTCTTCATCCGCTGGCTCATGTGGCGTATCTCCAACGTGACCAACCAGCTGAACGACATGGCGACCGGAGAGGCAGACCTGACCCGCCGGGTCAAGTTGCTTATCCGCGACGAGATAGGCCAGCTGGTCATAACCTTCAACAAGTTCTGCGACAAGCTGCACAACATCATCTCCGAGACCAAGAAGTCCAAGGACGAGCTTATCAGCTTCGGTGACTCCATGGCCGAGACTGCGGCCGACTCGTCCAAGGCCATAACCCGCATCATCGCCAACATAGACAGCATCTCGTCCAACATAGAGCGGCAGACCTCCTGCGTCCAGCAGACTGCGGGCGCGGTGAACCAGATTTCCTCCAACATCGAGTCCCTGAACAAGATGATAGAGAACCAGTCCGGCAGCGTGAACCAGGCTTCCGTCGCCGTCGAGCAGATGATTGGCAACATAAGCTCCGTCAACAACTCCGTCGAGCGGATGGCCGGGTCATTCGACGAGCTGGAGAAGAACGCCACCCAGGGATTCAACCTGCAGAACGACGTGAACGAGAAAATCCTCCAGATTGAGTCCCAGAGCAAGATGCTGCAGGACGCGAACATGGCGATCTCGTCAATCGCATCGCAGACCAACCTGCTCGCCATGAACGCCGCAATCGAGGCCGCCCATGCCGGTGAGGCCGGAAAGGGATTCGCGGTCGTCGCCGACGAGATCCGTAAGCTTTCCGAGACATCGTCAGCCCAGTCCAAGACGATCGGAGACCAGCTGAACAAGATAAAGGAGTCCATCGGCGATGTCGTCACCGCATCCTCCGCTTCCAGCCGCTCTTTCTCCATCGTGTCCGAGAAGATAAAGGAAACCGACCAGCTGGTCATCCAGATAAAGGCCGCCATGGAGGAGCAGAACCACGGTTCCCGCCAGATTACCGAGGCCCTGAGGAGCATGAACGACTCAACGCTTGAGGTCAAGACCGCATCCGAGGAGATGTCGCGCGGCAACAAGCTGATCCTGCAGGAGGTGCAGGAGCTTCAGGCTTCGTCCATGGCCATGAAGGACGGCATGGACGATATGGCCACCGGAGCCAAGAAGATAAGCGAGAGCGGCACGGCACTGGCCGACATTTCCGAGCAGGTCCACACCGCCATAGGCAAGATCGGCGCGCAGATAGACCTCTTCAAGGTCTGATTCGATCCGGGAGCAGTTATATGAGCGGGCTGATGCGGGCACTCTGCCTTATGCTGGCCGTCCTGCTCTGTGCATCCTGTACCGCCAGGCGGCAGGATGGTGCGGGCGGTCAGGAAAGCTCCTCCTCGCAGGGGCTGATACAGGCTGGTGCTGGGGCTGAGGGCGGCCGGGAAGAGAGCGCGGCCACCTGGACGGACCCCAAGAAGGAAGGCGAGGCTTCCTCTACCGGCGTCCCCTCTGGTTTGTCCGGCAAGGACGGGGCGGCCCCCCAGACGGAGGGCGTCTCTGCGCCTGACCTTCCGCCTGTTCCCGCCCCCGCAGAGCAGTCCGGCAAGGACGGGGCAAGCCAGGGCACGGTTCCGCCTGTTCAGGCTTCTGCCCGCAGCATATCCTCTTTTGACTTTGACTCCGCCCGCATCGAGCCGACCTGCTATCTTCCTGAGCGCGACAATTTTCTTTCCATGTCCTACCATGACTTTTCCGCCCTGTATCTGGCAGGCTTCTCCCCTGACGGCAAGATGGCTTTCTTTAAGGAAGTCGAGCTGGACGGCAAGGGCGGGACAGACCTGTATTTCATCGTGCAGGACCTCGTGAGCGACGAAGTCCTCTGGGAACTCAAGTCCCCGGACGATGAATCCTACGGCTATGAGGAAGGGCTTCATAAACGCTTCGTGGCCGACTACGGCAGCCAGATAGACAAAAAGCTTTCCGAATACGGCATAGTCATCTCTCCCTGCGAGTACAGGAGCATGCCCTACAGCGCGGACGGCCTTTCCCTGTCCGCCAGCATAGAAAGCCAGGCCACCGGCAAGATGATGTACGACATGTTCGAGCTGACGAGCTATTCCTGCATCGTGACGGACGGCAGGGGGCACAGCAAGAAGGTCATTGCTGGCAGGGAGTTCATGGGGCCCGAGGCCTTTGTCTGCGGCTGCATCAAAAATCCTTATGAGGACAGGCTTGCCCTGGTCATAGCGGAAGCGACCTACGGCTTCGAGGGCTGCGACCTCCTCGTGCGCATCGCCGGCTGCGATTTACGGAAAGGCTTCTAACCGCCTCGTAACGCATGTGACCGGGTGCGATAACGTATGTGACCGGGAGCGGTAACGTGTGTTACAGAGTGCGGTAACGTATGTGACCGGGAGCGGTAACGTGTATGACCGGGAGCGGTAACGTGTATGACCGGGAGCGGTAACGTGTATGACCAGGAGCGGTAACGTATGTGACCGGGTGCGGTAACAGCCCTAGAACGAGAACTTTGCTCCCAGCGACAGGCAGCTCAGGTCCTCGTAAAGTCCGTATTTTCCGATTGTGTCGTCATCCTTCAGGCTGGGCCGGAAGAAGCTGGCCCCCAAGTTGAACGAAAGCTGGTCGGTGGCCGCATAGCTGATTGCCGGCTGTATGGCGAAGGACATGTCGTTG
>CAMNGY010000115.1 GCA_946538795.1 uncultured Treponema sp. | reverse complement strand
GGGGGCTGCGGTCGGCAGAGGAGAAGAAGTCTATGCGGAAGTTTCCCGCGCCCTTGTAGCGGGCGGGCCTGTCCGGCACCGGGCGGACGCTCTCTTTCATAAGCTCCGCGGCCTCGTTGTCCCTGCCCTCGGAGCAGAGTTTCTTTATCTTGGAAAAGTCTTTCCTGCAGCTTCTGTTCACCCGGTCTATGAATGGAGAGGACCACAGGGATTCCTCGCTCAGGGATATGACCTGCGAGTCAACCCCTCCGAAAACCATCGCTCCCAGTCGTCCGTTGCCGATGGGGAACGCGGTGCCGGAATCCTTGGCGGCCTCTTTATAACTTATCGTGTCCATAGGAAGAATTTAGCACGAACGGGGCGGTCTGGGCAAGGGGGCGGCAGGACGGGCCACCAGGGACAAGCCGCAGTTCCGCCCCTCAGTCATGGGGACTGCCCGGTGCCGTGAGCACGGCAGAATTATAAGGAATCTGCCTCGAAATGGGCCGGGCAGGCAATTCACCCGCCGAACGCCTGAAGCTTTTCCAAGGCGCATCAGATTGCCTGGCCCGCCCTAAAGACAAAGTCCGCGTTTTATGATAGGATTGCCGTAAAAGGGGATATAAGCACAAGATGGCCTTTGTAAAGAACCTTATCGAAAAGAATTTCATTGAGTACGCAAGCTACGTCATACGCGACCGCGCCATACCCGACCTGGAGGACGGCCTGAAGCCCGTCCAGCGGAGAATCATGCATACCCTGTTCGAGATGGACGACGGAAGGTTCCAGAAAGTCGCCAACGTCGTGGGCCGCGTCATGCGCTACCATCCCCACGGTGACGCTTCCATCGGCGGCGCGCTCGTCGTCCTGGCCAACAAGGGCATCTTCATCGAGAAGCAGGGGAACTTCGGCAATATGTTCACCGGTGACGGGGCCTCCGCCCCCAGGTACATCGAGTGCCGCATCCATCCTCTTGCCAAAGAGTTCCTGGTGACCAACCCCCACGTGACCCACTATGTCCCCAACTATGACGGCAGGACGACCGAGCCCGAGGTCTACCGGGCCAAGATTCCCGTCGCCCTGATAATCGGGGCGGAAGGAATCGCTGTCGGCATGTCCACAAAAATCCTTCCATATAATATCCGCGAGGTGCTGGAGGCGGAGAAGAAGGCCCTGCGCGGCGAGAAGTTCGAGCTTTACCCCGACCTGCCGACGGGCGGCCTCATCGACGTGACCAACTACAACGACGGCAACGGCAAGCTGATAACCCGCGCAAAGTTCGACATGAGCGACGAGAAGAAAATCGTCATCACCGAGCTGCCCGTTGACTCCACGTCGGAGAGCCTGCTCAATTCGATAGAGAGCGCCTACAAGGCGGGCAAGATAAAGATAAGCTCCATAGACGACTTCACGACCGACCACTGCCAGATAGAGATAAAGCTTCCGCGCGGCGTCTATGCCAAGGACGTGGAGAAGGCCCTCTACGCCTACACGGACTGCGAGAAGTCCATAAGCTGCCAGATGCTCGTCATCAAGGACAACATGCCCACGGTGATGAGCGCGACGGAGATAATCCATTACTACGCCAAGAAGCTGACCGGCATCATCAAGGACGAGCTTGAGTGGGAGCGCGGGCAGCTGACCGAGGAGCTTCACGCCCGCACGCTGGAGCGCATCTTCGTGGAGGAGCGGATTTACAAGAAGATCGAGCAGATGAAGACCGCCGAGGCCGTGGACAAGGCGGTCAAGGACGGCTTCAAGCCATTCAAGGACGAGCTTGTCCGCGAGGTCAACGACGAGGACGTTGACAAGCTGCTCAAAATCCCGATCCGCCGCATCTCGCTCTTTGACATCAACAAGAACAAGGACCAGGTAAAGGCCATAAACGCCCGGCTCAAGGAGATAAGCCGCCGCCTGAAGCACCTGACCGACTGCGCCATAGAGTACCTGGACGGGATGCTCGGCAAGTTCAGCGGGGAGGAGCTTGCGCGCCACACGCAGATTGACAAGTTCACGGCGGTCGAGGTGAAGAAAATCGTCAAGAGGGAGACACCCCTCCGCTATGACGAGAAGGGCTACCTGGGCACGTCGGTGTCGGGCGGCACGGAAATCCTCAAGGTGACGCCCTACGACCGCATACTCTTCATACGCAGGAGCGGCATCTTCACCGTATGCGACGTGCCGGACCGCCTCTTTGTGGATGCGGGGATGTGGTACTGCAACTATGCGGAGAAGGAGCTTATAAACAAGGTCCTGTTCACGGTGATATACCGGGACAGCAAGACAAAGTACCCCTACATCAAGCGCTGCAGGATTGCGGGCTGGATAATGAACCGCGACTACATGCTGGCCCCGGACGGAACCGAGGTCCTGCACATAGACACGAGGGAGAGCTTCAAGTTCACGCTGAACTACGAGAAGAAGCCACGCGTCAAGATTACGAGCGAGGACTTCAGCTCCGCCGACTGGGAGGAGAGGGGGCTCAAGGCCGGGGGACTCAGGCTGTCCGCCCACGAGACCGCCTCCGTTACGGTGGAAAGCGCCTCCGGCCAGAAGGAGCTGTTCAGCTAAATGTCAGGCACGCTCCGTAAACCCTCATACAAGTACATGCACGTCATCCTGAACCAGTGCGTCAGGGGCAGGATGCCGCAGGCCATGTTCGCCGTGTTCCTGCACAGCACGCTTCGGGTATTCATCTGCATAGCGGGCATCTCGCTCACGGCCTCATCCGTTGGAGGCGGCAAGGCTTCCCCCGTGGCGCTTCTCTTTGGCCTTGCGGTCCTCATGGCGACCTTCCTTGCGGGCGAGCTTTTGACCTACGGCCTTTACGGAATCCTGTCGCCGGTTGTCAGGAACAAGGCCGCCTCTATCAAAGACATCTTCCGTGGCTTCACGGACAAAAGCCGCAGGGTCGCAAAGGCCTCGGCCCTCTTTACGGCCATGAACTTCGCGGCCATGGTCCTCATGAGCCTGCTGCTTGCCTTGCCGTCAAGCCCCTTGAAGAAGCTGCCGGAGGAGCTGGGAAACAACGCGACACTGCTCGCGGCAACGCTGGCATTCATGTTCCTTGCCGCAGTCCTGACGCTTCCGTTCACGTTCAGCTACCTGATTCTCCTGACCAAGGCGGACACGGGAGCCTTGCAGTCATTCGCGGTCAGCTTCAGGCTCATCATCAGGCAAATCCCCCACTTCATAGGCTTCGTCAAATACGCGGGGGGCAGGGACCTTGTGACAGCCTTGATAATCCAGCTGTTGCTGTTTGTCATGCCCAAAGGGGAAAACGCGGGTACGTCCGTCCAGCTGCTTTCTACGATCGCAAGCTTCTTGGGAGTGCTCGCCGAATACCGGGCGCTTACGCGGGGCTACCTGGCCATCTGCATATACTTCCTGAGCGAGGCGGGCATCCTGCGCCCGCACGGTGGCCAGGAAAGCGTTGGCGGCAGTACGGACGTAGTTCCCGGCGGCACTGCTGGCGAACCCGGGGAGACCGACCCGGCGGGAGACAATGCACCATGAAAGTCCTGCTGGAATACTGCATGGCCGAGACCAAGGTCAAGAACTCCCGCTTCATTGCCGAGGCATTCCCTGTCCGCACGGCGGAGGAGGCCCGGGCAAAGCTTGCCGGGCAGAAGGAGAGGTACGCCGATGCCCGCCACGTGGTGCACGCCTTCTTCGCGGGGACCAAGGCGGAGCACAGCGGCCTGAGCGATGACGGGGAGCCTTCCGGCACGGCGGGCAGGCCGGTCTTTGAGGTCCTGAAAGGCAGCGGCATAACGAACATAATCCTTACGGTTACGCGGCATTTCGGCGGAACCCTGCTGGGCACCGGGGGCCTGGTCAAAGCATACCAGGACGCGGCAAAACAGGTCCTGGCCCTGGCCAAGGCTGAGGAATATGTGGAGAAAGACAGTTTCTCCTTCAGCACGGACTACGCCGCATACAAGACAATAAAGCATATCTTTTCCCGTTACCACATAAGCGGCCTGCAGGAAAGCTACACGTCCGCCGTGGAGGTAAGGGGACAAATCCAGTCGGACGAAAGCGAGGCCTTCAAGGCTGAGGTGAACGACGCGAGCAAGGGAAAGACAATCGTGGAGGTAACGGCTTGCACCTGATATTCATACGGCACGGGGACCCTGACTACAAGAACGACAGGCTTACGGAAAAAGGCAGACGGGAAGCGGAACTGCTTGCTGACCGCATTGCGGGCTGGAATGTGACGGACTTCTACGTATCGCCCTACGGGAGGGCGCAGGAAACGATAAAGCCTGCCCTGCTCAAGACCGGGCGCGAGGCACAGACCCTTGACTGGCTGCACGAGTTTGACCACCGGGTGAAGCACCCTTTGACCGGAAAGATGGGGCTCAGCTGGGACTGGCTTCCTCGGGAATACTACGGGCAGAAGAAAGCCTTTGACCGCCACGCCTGGGAGAACCTGGGCTGGGCCAGGAAGGAGAAGATAGGCAAGCTTTACAGGGAAGTCTGCTCCTCGTTCGACGAGCTTATGTCCCGCTACGACTACAACCGCCTGGACGCAGACACCCCGATATACAATTGCCTGCCTCACACGGACTATGACGACATGGGCTACAAGGACCACCTGAACCCCTCGCAGAAGGACTTTGACGGGAGGAACCTTGTCTTTGTCTGCCACCTGGGGTCCATGTTCACGATTATCTCCCACCTGACAGGATGCAGTCCCCTCCAGCTGTGGCAGGGCTTCTTCGTCGCGCCTACGTCCGTCACCGTGCTCGGCGCGGAAGAAAGGATAGGGGGCGAGGTCGTCTTCCGCGTGCAGCAGCTGGGCAGCGTGGACCACCTGAAGGCCGCCGGGGAGGAGGCTTCCGCCTCGGGCTTCTTCGGCAACTTCACGATGTTCTGAACGAGGCCGTAAGCCAGCTCAGGCCTGACGCATTAGGCTAGGCCAGCAGGGCGGAATATTTGTCCCGCTCTTCCAAGGGGATGCCCAGCGCGTCCATTGCGTCCTCCTGTGTCATGCCTGTGTTGGCAATCAGGTTCTTGATGGATTCCGCAATGCCTTCGGCCCGGCCTTCTTTTCGTCCTTCCGCGAGACCCTCCGCACGGGCCCTTTGTTTTCCGAGCCGCATCGCATTGTTGTAGTCCGCCTCCGCGCGGTCTTGTAGGGCTTCCCCTTCCTCAGGCTGCCCGCATAGAGCTTGCAGGCATAATAGAGCGACCGCAACTTCTGGTTATCGTCCGCCTTGGACAGCTGCAGCTGCGATTGCAGGCCTGCCTCGTGCCGGCTTGCTTTGTTGCCACCGTTCCCGCACGCGCGCACATCGCGCAGTTCCCTTTGCAAACAGTCAAATCCGTGTTATAATGTTTATATTCTTCCATCCGTCATGTGGCTGCGGCTGCCGGCGGGGTACTTAAGGAGTTTTATATGCCTAAGAAACAGCAGAGAACCATCGGTGTCTTCATCATCCAGCTCGCGCTGGCGATTTATCTTGTGATTACGGGGCTGTGCCTTTTCGGAATCGGCGGCTCTATTTCCAGCGCGGAAATCCAGGGAGTCACCTCCTTCTTCAAGGGCGGAGCGAGTGCCGTCGAGTATGTCATCGGCGTCCTGCTCATCGCCTGCGGCGTCGTGTTCTGTCTGAAGGCGCTGGGCTTTGACTTCGGCAAGGCTGACGACCTGATCAAGTACATCACGCTCATCGTGTGGATCGTCGTTACCGTCGTGACGCTCATCAGCCTCATCGGGGAACTGAGCTCCATCACGGCCCTGCACTGGCTGCTCGTCCTTGCCAAGAACGCCCTGATTATCGGCGGCATACTGACAATCAAGAACGGGAAGTAACCGTTCCCGCCCCGGCCTTAGCTTGCCGCCGCGCCGGGGCCGGATGAAACACGGGCAGGTGAAACACGGACGGAATGAAACCCTTGCGCCCGCACCAGAAATGGTGTATTCTTATGTAA
>CAMNGY010000114.1 GCA_946538795.1 uncultured Treponema sp. | reverse complement strand
GCGGCGGATGCGGGCGGCACCTTGTGCCAGGAGCCCCAGTCCTGCCACCGGGTGGCCCGTGCCCGCGGCCGTTCCCTTTTGTGTGGTCCGGGCAATCCTGCTCTCGGGCCGGTGCGGCCCAGGACGCCCCGGGTCATCACCATCGCCGGGACGCCTCTCGTTCCCGCCCGCGGCCGGAAAAGGCCCCTCGCCCGGGCCGGCGCACCCCGCTCCGGCGCGAATACAACATTTGCGCCCAAATGTTATATTCGCGGGGCAAAGAGAGGGGGCCGCGGACAGGGGAGCGGCGAAAGTTGGAGCAATGCCAAACTGGCCGGCCTTGGAGGCAAGGAGCCGCGCCCGAAGGGGCGGTGCGATGGGGGCCGACGGGCGGCTCCCGTCCGATGCTTATCAGGGCCAAGTAGGGCCAGCCATGCCTTTATCATCCGCACCCCTCGTAAGCATGTGCCACGCGCCGTATATGTTGGGGCCAGGGCAGTCTTCCGGATGAGAAGGCGGCCGGTTGCGCCGGTTCCTTTGGCCCGCTGCATCTCCGACAACAGGGCCTTTCCGCATCCGAAGGGGCGACATGACGGAAGGATCCAGCCAGCAGGGCCTTGCCGTAGCCGTCATATCCTGCTGCCGGGCTCGCCGTGCCACATTGCCAAACTGGCTCTGCCATATTGCCACGGGGAGTGCGCTACATTGCCAGAGCCGCTCTGCCTTGTTGCCGGAGCGACTCTGCCTTATTGTCCGGCCGGCTATGCCTTGTTGCCGCATCCACCGTATACATGCGGTGTACGTAGGCCGCACGCTGTTGTACGTCAATCTGGCGGACTTATCCAAGGCCGGTCAACATGCCCGGAAAGAATGTTCGGTGGGAAAAATAAAGCCCGACGCGGGAGCTTTCCCGGGCGGGCTTTATTCGTGCCGAAGTTTTTACGTGCCGATGCTTTTTTAGGAGCCGGGCCGGCAAGAACCAGGCGCTACGACAGCGGCCTTGTGCCGAAGGGGCAGGGTAAAGGCCGTGGCCGCATCGTGTGTCGCCGAGTTTTTACGCACGGCGCACGATTTTTGTCGTGCGGATTTGTGTCCTACCTTCCGCGTCCGATGTTCTCCACTGCCTGAATGACGTTCCGCGTGTTGCGGTTCAGGTCCTCGGCGGCATCCTGGACGGCGCGGGTGCCCTCCTTCATCTGCTCCAGGCTGCGGAGCAGCTGCTTGTTGCCCTCGCTCTGCTCCTGCATGGAGCTCTTGACCTCCATCTCGTGCTCCTTGACGTTCTCCATCAGGGTGACGACGTTCTCGAAGTCGTGGCTGACCTCGCTGGACTTGCTGTAGGCCCCGTCCACCATGACCTTCACCTTCTTGAGGACGTCGCTTATCTTCTTGGCCTCGCCGCCGGAGTCCTCGGCGAGGTTGCGGATCTCGTCCGCAACGACCGAGAAACCCGCGCCGAATTCGCCCGCATGGGCGGCCTCGATCGCGGCGTTCATGGCGAGCAGGTTGGTCTGGCTCGCGATTTTCTGTATGGCCCCGCTCATCTCCATGAGGGAGCTGGACTCCTTCTCTATCGCGCCGACCAGCTTGTCCACCTCGGTCAGCTTGAGCCGGCCGCCCTTCGTCGCCTCCTCCAGCTCGTTGACTATCTGGAAGTTCTTGTCCACGATGTTGTTTATGGACGTGATGTTGCCGACCATCTCCTCGATGGAGGCGGACGACGAGGCCACGTCCTTGACCATCCTGTCGGTCACGTTGTTCAGGCTCTCCACGCCCGCGCGGGTCCCCTCAAGCAGCTTGACGCTCTCGCCGGTTATGCCGCTGACGGCCTCCTGAATCTTCCGCTCGTGGTCCTTGTTCGCCAGGAAGAGGACGTAGTGGTGGCAGTGCTCCCTGCAGTTGAGCCCGTTGAAGATGGCGACCGCCATCTGCTCGCATCCGGTGTAGCCGCAGGCCCCGCAATCGTACATGTCCTCCTTGGTGCGCTTCTCCATGCTGACGAGGATCTGCTGCAGCTCCTCCTTGGTCGGGGTCTTGATGAACTTCCGCGTCGCCGCGCTGCGGTCGGTGTACTTGCGGTCGTAGATCCCGGGCTTCCAGTACGCGTCGATCGTTTTCTCCAGCTTCTTGAGGGCGGCCTTGCTCTTCTTGTAGCCCGTAGTCTTCCACTGCTCCTGCCTGTCGTAGGCGCGCCGCTCAACCAGCTCCTCCAGCTCGTCCAGGGGCATCCTGTTGTTCGTCGTGCCGCCGCCCCTGTTGCAGCCCTTCTCGCAGTTCAGGCAGTCCACCAGGCGGTAGTAGGGCTTGACCCCCGACGACAGCGACCGGTCCAGGCCGGACAGGTACTCGAACACGGCAGGCTGCCCCTCTATCTTGCGGGTCTTGGAGGAGATGCCGGGGACAAAGCGTTCCGCCGTGCGCATGAGGCCGCCCGGCGTGGAGTAGAGCACGGCACGCTCGGCAAGGGGGTTCTCGTACTTAGTCTTGGGGTACTTGGACAGATCCACGCCGTTCTTCTTGAACCAGCTGTCCAGGCTCTTCATCGTGACGTTGTAGTCGCCGCGTCCGTTCTCGTCGAACTCGCGCCTCTTGGCGAAGCAGGGGGAGATGACCGCCACCTTGCAGTCCTGGTACTGGGGGTAGAAGTTGCGTATGCATTCCACGGTGTGGGCCATGGGGCTGTCCCCTTTTGCCAGGTGCGGTATGAGCTGGGGCCTGTAAATCTCTATGAAGCTGACCAGGGCAGGGCAGGGCTGTGAAATCATGATGGTCGGGTTCTCTTTCTTTATCTGCTCCACGTAGCTCTTGGTCGTCAGCTCCGCGCCGAAGGACACGTCGAACACCGCCTTGACGCCGACAGACTTGAGCCAGCCGTTCAGCTCCAGGTCCTTGCCTGCGAAGTTGACGGCGACCGCGGGCGCGACTATTGCGACCATCGGCGTTCCTGCCTTCAGGTCGGCAAAGAAGGCCTCGGTGTCGTCTATTCCTGTCCTGGCCCCGTGCACGCACGCGTCTATGCAGGTCCCGCAGCCGATGCAGAGGTCGTGGTTGACGGACACGTGGTCGCCTGACCCGTTGTTGCACATCTTGACCGGGCAGACGGCTATGCAGCGGTGGCAGTTGCAGCACTTGGCCGGGTCAACGCTCACCACCGGGCGGAGATGCTCGGAATTGGAGTATTCGTTCATAAGTCATTCACCTGAAAGCCTGAAAAGTTACGGCCCGGAAGCCGTATTCATCAATTATAACACGCTTTCCATGAAAATCAACCGAGTGCGGGCACAAAAATCGGCTATTTTGCGGCGGGACCGCCCGCGGTGTTTCTGGAGAACTTCTCTATGCCCTGGGCAATCTGCTGCAGGTTCGCGAAAATCTGCTCGCCCTGATTGGATCCCTGCTGGCTTCCGTCCGGTGACTTGGTGGCGTCCATGAGGCTCCCGAAGCTTTCCTCAAGGGATTTCGCGCTTGACAGGCCCGCGTCAATCTGCCGGGTTCCCCTCTCGCTGTCCAGAATCAGGCGGTCGGAAGCTTTCTGTATCTCGTCGATCACGTCCTTGATTTCCTTGATGCTGTCAATGATGTTGTCGGACAGGCGGCGGATCTCAGTGGCGACGATATGGAAGTTCTTGCCGGCCTCGCCGGAACTGGAGGCCTCAAGCTCGGCGTTGAAGGCGATGATTTTGGTCTGGTCGGCGACGGTGCTTATGATGCCAACGATGTCCCAGATGCCGTTTATCTTCTTGTTCAGGTCCTTGATTCCTTCGATCGTGAGCGTGTTCGCGCTCCGTATCTCCTGCAGGTCGCGCAGATTGCTCCGCAGGGCCTCGCTTCCTGACCGGATGGCGTTGGCTATGCCGTTGACGGCCTCGCGGATCTCCTTCTCGTGGTTCTGCTTGGCGAGGTTCAGGACGTAGTGGTGGCAGTTCTCCCTGCGGTTCAGCCCGTTGAATATGGCGACGGCCATCTGCTCGCAGCCGCTGTAACCGCATGCCCCGCAATCGTAGAGGTCGGCCCTGGAGTGCTTTCCCAGGCTGGCGTAAATTTCCTGCAGCTTGTCGTTGCCCGGCTGCTTTATGAATTTCCGTGTCGTCGCGCTGCGGTCCCTGTACGTGCGCTCGTATATGCCGGGCTTCCAGTACGCGCTGACGGTTTTCTCAAGCTTCCTGAGCGCGGACCTCTTGTTGCTGGTGGTCTTCCACTGCTCCTGCCGCTCCCTGGCGCGGTGCTCGACAAGCTCCTCAAGCTCGTCCAGGGGCATTTTTTTGTTCGTCGTCCCCGCGCCCCTGTTGCAGCCCTTCTCGCAGTTCAGGCAGTCCACCAGGCTGTAATAGCGCTTGCTCCCGGAGGACAGGGAGCGGTCCAGGCCGGACAGGTACTCGAACACGGCGGGCTGGCCCTCGATCTTGCGGGTCTTGGCCGAGATGCCGGGGACAAAGCGTTCCGCCGTGCGCATGAGGCCGCCCGGCGTGGAGTAGAGCACGGCACGCTCGGCAAGGGGGTTCTCGTACTTAGTCTTGGGGTACTTGGACAGATCCACGCCGTTCTTCTTGAACCAGCTGTCCAGGCTCTTCATCGTGACGTTGTAGTCGCCGCGTCCGTTCTCGTCGAACTCGCGCCTCTTGGCGAAGCAGGGGGAGATGACCGCCACCTTGCAGTCCTGGTACTGGGGGTAGAAGTTGCGTATGCATTCCACGGTGTGGGCCATGGGGCTGTCCCCTTTTGCCAGGTGCGGTATGAGCTGGGGCCTGTAAATCTCTATGAAGCTGACCAGGGCAGGGCAGGGCTGTGAAATCATGATGGTCGGGTTCTCTTTCTTTATCTGCTCCACGTAGCTCTTGGTCGTCAGCTCCGCGCCGAAGGACACGTCGAACACCGCCTTGACGCCGACAGACTTGAGCCAGCCGTTCAGCTCCAGGTCCTTGCCTGCGAAGTTGACGGCGACCGCGGGCGCGACTATTGCGACCATCGGCGTTCCTGCCTTCAGGTCGGCAAAGAAGGCCTCGGTGTCGTCTATTCCTGTCCTGGCCCCGTGCACGCACGCGTCTATGCAGGTCCCGCAGCCGATGCAGAGGTCGTGGTTGACGGACACGTGGTCGCCTGACCCGTTGTTGCACATCTTGACCGGGCAGACGCTTATGCAGCGGTGACAGTTGCAGCACTTCGCCGGATCAACGTATACGACCGGGCGGAGATGGTCGGAATTGGAATATTCGTTCATAAGACTAACTGTATGTCAGAGCTTGGAAACGGCCGATCAATACCTGGGGGATTAATCATCCATATCCACGGATCCCGAGGCACATAATGCAAACATGCGCATAGCATTGTGTTTCCCGGAACCTTCGAAACTTCCTCGCCACAAAAAAAAATCAAGGTCAAACAAGACCAATTTTATAATTATACTACTCTTTTGTGGAAAAGCAAGGGGGAAACGTGCGCAAGTCGTTGCCGAAAGGGCAAACAATGTGTTATGATTGCGGTTCCTGCGGAGCCGCACGACAAGGCTGCCCTTGTTTCTTTCTTCCATATAATATATTATGTTTCCCTCGGATAATTAGTTTGTTATACAGGCGGGGCGGATTCAAAAAAGTCCTTGAGGGCTTTTGAAGCGCGCTCAGTCATAATCAAAGTGTCCGACCGGGGGTTGACATGAAATCGTTCAGTAAGCTTTTGGGAAGGGGCGTGCTTCTGGCCGCCCTGACCGCGGGCTGCGTTTTTTTGGTCGCGGGACTCTCATCCTGCAAGAAGAAGAAGGGGGGGGAGGCCTTGGGCAAGACCGCGCTGACCTACTCCTCGGACAAGTCCTACTCGCCTGACGGCAAATTCCGCATCGTCGCGGTCAGCCCGTCCGAGGTCCTGCCCGCGAGCGTAAAGTACCCTTCCATACAGGTGCAGTTCTCCGAGCCTGCGATTGCCCTGCAGCAGCTGGGCGAGCCGAGCGACAAGAGCGATTTCGTCACCATAGAGCCGCCGCT
>CAMNGY010000113.1 GCA_946538795.1 uncultured Treponema sp. | reverse complement strand
CTCTCCTTCTGCAGCCCCCAGGCAGTCTTGGACAGGGGTTACTCCATGGTAACATACGCGGATAACGGCACTGTCATACGGGATGCGGGAAAAGTTCCCGCCGGAACGGATATAATAGTCAGGCCATCAAAAGGCATGCTCAGGGCCACGGTCAGGCAATAGCCGGGCCTCCCTACAGCTCGTCAAAGTTCTCTATGAAATCCTCTATGCTGACCTCTTCCTCACCGCTACGGTCTACCTTCGGCTTCCGTGGGCTGGCATAGGACACGGCCTTAGGGCGCACATATTCAGGCTCCGCAGGCCTATCAAAAGATGCCAAATCGACATCTTCAGAGGATGAGGACAACTGGATTTTCTTTCCGGAATCTGCAGGATGGTCAGGTCTAGTAACGACAGGCTCAGGAGACTGCTGAGCAGGAACGTCCGGGATATCCACAAGCTCATCCCCATCGGTCCACAAGAAGGGAATTTCCCAGCGCTCCAATGCCGCAAGGTGATATTTCTTCGCAGGACAACCAGCGGCAAGGAACATATTCTTGCCGTCATTGAAAAAAACAGGCTTGCTAAAGCGTACGCCTTCCGTTATCCTAGAACATTCAAGTTTAGTCTTCAAGCTGCCCATAAAAGTCATCCTGCGAAGTACAGGAGGAATAGGTTGCTGGCACAGGACCAGAATCTGCGCTCATGCCGGAGCCAGACTCGTCCTCCATGCCGCCCTTCCCCAAAAAGAACTAAGGGGTCAAGGACGGCGGTAATGTACAGCACCGCACTTCCTTATCCTGCATTATTAATAAATTATAGCACAGATTCTCTATTTGTAAAGCAAAAAATCAAAAAAACAGCTTTTTTTTGCTTCTCGCCACCCGGATACCTATGTAAGGACTTTGCCGGTCCGTTATGTCGCCTCCCCGGCGCGATACGATGCTGCAGCTGGCAGAACAAAACCAAGCCCCTCCCCGACAGCAGCGTAAATCCCCGAAGTCCGCCCCTCCAATGGGAGTTGTTTCGTCAATCACGGCATAGCGGTCCTGGCACCATTCCCAGACGTTCCCGCTCATGTCATGCAGGCCAAGCGAATTCGGCTTCTTGAGCCCCACCTGGTGGCTGCCCCAACCGATGTTTCCTTCTATAAATGTACCGTCATGCGTAACCCCGCCGTTGCAGGTGTTGTGCCTGTACCAGGCGACGGAATCCTGCTCCGGGTCAAGTTCTGGCGACTCAGTGCCGTTCCTGGCGTTGCTGTCCTGTCCAGCGTACATATAGCTCCAGGCACGGCTTCCGGGTTTCCCGCCCCTCGCGGCAAATTCCCACTCCACTTCCGTCGGAAGACGATAACCGTCTGCCTTAGGGTCAACCGTCACCACGGCTTCCTTTATGTGCCCGCCCTCCAGCTTCGGCAAGCTGATTGAATACACCTGCCTGAAGCCCTTCTTCGCGCTCAGGAGATTACAGAAATAAAGCGCGTCATACCACGTGACGCCCTCCACGGGCCGCATTCCGTCCACCTCGCCGTTGCACGGAGGAAACAGGGGGTCATTGCTGGAAAAACTGGGATCCGCATCCACACCAAGCGGATTTCCTTCCATAACAGCCCGGTACTGGTCCTTGGTCACCGGAAACCTGCCCAGCTGGAAAGATGCGACTTTAAGTGTCCTGGCAGCGGTAAAGACCCCCTCGAAATTCCAGAAAGCGTTGCCGGAGCCTCCCCTGACCGTAGCACCGGGAACGGAAACCATATCAATTTTCACGCCGCCATCCCGCGGGTAAGAGAAAAAAGACACAGCAAGGAAAACAATCAGCAAAGGGCACAGCTTTCTCACAACAACTTCCTCCATAAAAAACTGTCAGTCCAGATTCATCTTCTTGTGGACAGTCAGGCCGCCGGTGGCCTCCACGCTTATATTGCAGACATCCCCGACGTTCATCACAAAGTGGTTCACGGTTCCGTTCGCACTGCGGATTCCCATCTCGCGGCTCAGCTTCTCGTCCTTAAGGATGGAAAACAGCTCCTTGAGCCTCCGGAAAAACACATCCTTTTCCATGCCATATATCGAGGATTCCTCAAGGCAGTAGATTACGGGTATCTCCTCGTCATTGAACATGCAGGAAAGCGGAACGGCATCCTCCGGCCTCATCAGCTCGGAGTACACCCGGTAAGGATAGGCTAGGTTCTGCCTCCTGCCGCTCTCGATTTCGGAATACTCAAAATTCACAGTAATAGAATCAATCGCAATGCGGTTTCCCGTCAGCGTAAGCTCCTGACTGGAAATAACATCACCGCCCTCGGAAAGGATATCCACCCGGTAGCTCTTCTCAACGTCGGCGGGACCAACGCCAAGCCTCTTGTCCAGCATGGTTATCCTCGCTATGTCCTCGGACCGGGACAGGTTCCTGACCATAATGCCCAGCTCCTTTATACGCCTCATGTTGTCCGCAATCCTGCTCACCCGCCCCACGCTCAGGAACAGCGCGTTGATTCCTACTGCAGTGACAAGCAGGACCGCAAGAACCGGAACAATCTTCAGGAACGAAAGGCAGAATTCCTGCAACGAGTCCCCTATGACAAGACAGGCCGCGCCGGCCTTAAGCCTGCCGAACCTGCGGTTTTCCGTCGCAAGGTTCTTGGCGACAAACAGGAGGAAGCAGAGGAACAGGATTGCCAGAACCGGAATCAGGACAGGAAGAAAAAGAGGCAGAATGCTTTTTATGGCAGACCATAAAAGCTGGAGGACAGGCATATTCTCCCAAGTCAGGAACTCCCCGTAGCCCGCAAGAAGCTGCTCCACCACGTTTACGGAAAGAAGGGCAAGCGCCGTTATGCAGGACAGAAGGAATGCGAGCCACAGCAGTATCCCTTTTTTGCCACGGCGCATCTTCTTGCCGGGAGCCACCCCCATTTTCTGCGCTTCCATGCCAGCCTCCCCGTCAGTCAGCTTTCTTTATCTCTATGCCGCCCGTATGGGGATGACACAGCAGCTCGTAAACGAAGCCCGGCTTGAACTGAGCGATTGTCTTAAGGTCATGAATCGCCGTGCCATATTGCTCGGCCGACTGGCTCTCTCCCCCGTCCTTTACCAGGGAAAAATAACCGGAAAGTTCTTTTCCCAGGGCAACCCGGTCATCCTGCGGAACTTCCGAACCGTCCTTCCGGGTAGCAATGCTCGCACTATATATAGAAGGAAATCCGTTCTCATCGTACAGGGCGTACAGCTTCTCACTTTCAGTCATGGCCATCATGTCTGTGTACAGACCACAGGGAAAGAAGATGAAATTGCCATCTGAAAGCTTTATAATCTGGGAATCGACATGCAGTTCCTCGCCCGGAAGCGTAAAAGTACCAGTTCTGCCGACACTTTGGTCAGTCCGGACATCATACATCAAAACCTTTACTTGTATCTGGGCATCCTTTTTTTGAACGATCTCAAAACGCATGGGAACGCAGTCCTCTTTCATGAAAGCGACCTGAGCTTCCAGTTCGGCAACCTTCTTATCCGTGCTCTCCAAGTATTTCTTTGTGCCGATTGTCAGGGCTGCCACAGCCGCCACCGTACAGACTCCCACCGCAAGCTTCTTCATACTGCTACCTCCACCCTGGAAGTATAGCACAAGGCAGCCCGGTTGCCTAGAGAGAAGCTCTGCAATACTGTAAAAGCTAGGCCAGGCTCTTAAGCAACTCGACCCGCACCCTGATGTTCGCCTCAAATTCCTCGTCGCTGAACTTCGGGTCGCGGGTCTTTTTCCAGATTCCGCACGGAATGTCCGCGCACTCAAGGCAGCTCGCATACCCGTGCTGAGTGACGCAGCAGTTGTAGATGGCGCACTCCTTCCCGCCCGTATGAAAGACGATTCCCTTGCAGGCATTGCAGCCCGCGCACATATCCTTGCAATAGCACTTCGAACAGTCCGTACCGCATACGCTTATTGATCCAGCCATCATTTCATCTCCCTAAAATCAGATTTTCCTGATTATACGGCTTCTTCAAGCCCGCGTATTGTAAAAAGCCGACAAAGCGGCGGTCCGACGCGCGGCACCGAGGCTCATGCCGTGGAACTTCTTGAAGTCGTGCAAAAGATGGGCCTGGTCAAAATAGCCGTAGGCAAATACCGCGTCCTGAACGTCAAAAGCCCCGTTACGGCACACATCCTGCCAGAGGCTCTGGTAGCGGACGAGGGACGACAGCTTCTTTGGCGAAAGGGAAAGCGTGCTGGCAAAAAGACGCTCAAGCTGCCGCTCGCTTGCATGGATGTCCTTCAGCAGAGCGGAAAGCTCCCCTGAACCGCGCGTCCGGATCATCTGGGCAAGCGCATCCCTGCCGGAGACAACCGCAAACTTTCCCTCACAGCCAGCGGATTCCGCTTCCCGCCCGGCCAGATTCCGCTCATTCCACGAGGTCCAGAAGCAACGGACATACGGGGCAAGCTCCCTGCAGGGAAGCATCTCGCGGTAACCAGGACGAGGAAAGGGGGTTGTGGTCAGGGGAAGGAAGGGCATCTGTATGCAAATCACATATTACACTGTGCTTACGGCTTAATCAATATCAGAAGTCCCAAAATATGCATTTTCACCCCTTCCGACGGTCCCAAAACATGCAAAAGACCGAGATAGGATAGTCCAAAAATATGCATTCCGCTTGAAAGCCAAAGGCAAATCATGCTATGATGGGCGTGAGGGTCAGGATATGGTACGGCAACATCCTTGACATTTCCCCTTGCCAACGGCTTTGCCGCGTGCTACGATGCAATATATGATTGCAAAGAACGATTTTCCCATTCTGGAATTCGACACGGAAAAAGTCGCAAAGCTGAATCCGTCGGCGCTTGCAGACAGGAGATTTGACGCTCACAGGATGATAATCACATTCTTCCCCGATGTCATGAGCAAGCTGTGCGCAAGCGGGGAGATAGAGGCATACCACGAGATAGGCGGCGAGAACCCGTTCACGATTTACCGTTTCGTGAAGGACAGCGATGTCCTCATCGTCCAGGGGCAGGTGGGCTGCCCGGCCTGCGGCGGGAACCTCGACCTGTTTTACGCGCTCGGAGTCACCAAGGTGATGTTCTGCGGCGGAGGCGGCGTGCTTGACAGGAACATCAAGGTGGGCCAGCTCCTCCTTGTGGACGGTGCTATCCGCGACGAGGGCTTTTCCTATCATTACGTGGAGCCGTCACGCTTCATCCACACCGACCGGAAAGTGACTGACAAAATCGCCTCCTATCTTGACGGGCACGGCATTCCTTATATCCGTGGCCTCACATGGACGACCGATGCCCTGTTCCGCGAGACTCCCGGGAAAGTCGAGCTGCGAAAGAGCGAGGGGGCCAAAATCGTGGAGATGGAGCAGGCGGGCTGCATTGCGGTAGCGCAGTTCCGAGGCTTTGACTACGGCGCGATTATCTACGGAGGTGACGATGTCGCCTCGGAGGAATGGAATCACCGGGGCTGGAACACCCGGGAGGGTATACGGTTCAACCTCGTGATGCTGTGCAAGGAACTCGTCAAGGAGATGTAGGAAGTGCCGGAGCGGTGCGCCCCCATATTCCGCCAGCAGCCCTAAATGTTCACGGGCGGGGGCTGGCGGCCACCAGCAGCCTCAGCCCTTTCTGATCAGGGCCTCTTTCTGGAAGAAGGCGATTCCGTAGCAGAGTACCTGCGTGTAGCCGTAGAGCCCTTCCGCATATTTCCGCGTGTCCACCTGCTCCAGTGCCCTGCCGCAGTCTTTTTCCATGTCGTCCCTGCATGCGGACTTCTTGGCTTCTATGATGATGGCCCGGCGGTGCTTCTTGTCCTTCAAGACTATGTCCGGCCTGCCAAGTCCTTTCTCTTTGTTTGACTCAACCAGATATCCGCATCCGACGAATACCCCCCCCAGGAAAGCGTGGTAGTAGTCCTCGTGGTAGTCGTTGTAGCTGATAGTATTCCACAGCAGGTCGGAGACAGCCTTGCCCGCGGCAGCCTCGTCCCCGTTCCACAGGGCTTCCATCATGGCCTTCTGCCCGTTTTTATCTATCGTGTCCCG
>CAMNGY010000112.1 GCA_946538795.1 uncultured Treponema sp. | reverse complement strand
CTCGCGGCAAGCTCCTTGCGGATCTCATCCGCGCGGACAAAGTTCTTTTCGGCCTTGGCCTTCTGTCTTTCCGCCACCAGGGCATCGATTCCGGCTGCCTCGGGGTCCTCGGCGTTGCGGCCAGCGTTGCTGCCGGCTTCACCGGAACGGCCGCCCATGGCGGTATTGTCCGCCGTCACGATGCTCGCGGCAGCCTTGCAGGACTCCAGGGCGGACTGCAGCAGGGAAAGCCCCGTAACGCTGTCCATCCTCGCAATCAGTTCCAGGGCCTCGGCAGGCTCCAGCGACGAATCCTTGACAGCCTTCTGGATCTGGCTCAGGGCGACCGGGGTGGAAAGATCGTTCTCCAGCCCTGCGCGGAAGTCCGAAAGATATGCCGCGGCCCTGTCAGAAAGGCCAGCAGGGTCGGAAGCCTGTCCCTTCACGAACTTTTTTCCGGCAAGGGAAGCCAGCTTTTCCGTGCCTATGCCGGCGGCCAGGCGGGAAACCCTCTGCACCAAAGCCCCCCTACCCTTCTTCGCGCCCGCCATAGCCTCATCGCTGAAGTAAATCTGCTTGCGGTAATGGGTACCGAGCAGGAAAAAGCGGTAGTCCAAGGGAGAGAACCCTTTATCTATTAACGTCTGAAGGCGCAGAAAGTTACCCGAAGACTTTGACATTTTTGCACCGTCCGCATTCTTCGCGTCCTTTGCCCCTTCTTTGGAATCCTTTGACACGACCAGGAATTCATTGTGCAGCCAGTAGTTGACCCACTTCTTGCCGGTCGCCCCCTCGCTCTGTGCTATCTCGTTGGTATGGTGGATGGGGACGTGGTCTATGCCGCCCGTGTGGATGTCAAAGTGCTCGCCCAAGTACTTCATGCTCATGGCCGAGCATTCTATGTGCCAGCCGGGATAACCCCGGCCCCAGGGAGATTCCCAGGTCAGGGCCTGGTTCTCAAACTTGCTCTTGGTGAACCACAGCACGAAGTCATAGGGGCTGCGCTTGTTCTGATCTATGTCGATCCTGGCCCCAGCCTTCAGCTTGTCCATATCCAGTCCCGCCAGGTCGCCGTAATGGGGATAGGTGGACACGTCATAGTAGAGGTTTCCGCCCGCCATGTAGGTGTGGCCGTTGGCCTCGATGCGCTTGATGAGGTCTATCATCTCCTGGACGTGGTCGGTTGCCTTGCAGATGACGTCCGGGCGGATGATGTTCAGGCTGTCTATGTCGGACAGGAAGGCGTCGGTGTAGAACTTGGCGACTTCCAGCACGCTCTCGTGCCGCTCCTGCGCCGTCCTGAGCATCTTGTCCTCGCCCGTGTCCGAGTCGCCCGTCAGGTGGCCTATGTCCGTGATGTTCATCACGTGCTTCTTGTCATAGCCCAGGAAGGTCAGAGTCCTGTCCAGCGTGTCCAGGAACACGTAGGCCCTCAGGTTGCCTATGTGGGCGTAGTTGTAGACCGTGGGGCCGCAGCCGTAGAAGCCGACGAAGCCCTCCGTAATGGGGACGAAGTCCTGCATGGACCGTCCCATGGTGTTGAAAAGGCGCAAACCCATCTTTTCCTTCCCTATATGCTCTTGACCGCAGAGGAGCTTGCGTCGCCGTAAGCCTCCAGAACGACCTTCAGCTGCACGAACTTTCCGTCCCTCCATACGGTGACGGTCACGGTGTCGCCCGGCTTCTTGTCCTCAAGCGCGCTGTAGTAGTCGGCGAGCTTGGATATGGCTATCCCGTTTATCTGGGTTATGACATCCCCGCCCAGATATATGGTAGTCGTGTTGAACCGCCCGTACTGCACGGCCTTTGTCCCGCCCTTGAGCCCGCCCTTCTCAGCCTCGCTGCCCTTGGCCACGCGGCTGACTATCATACCGGATGAAACCCCGTAGCCCGCATAGCTCGCTATTTTGGCGGTATTCTGGATAAGCGACAGCTGCATCACGCCCCGGTTGACCTTGCCGTACTTCATCAGGTCGTTGACGACGCGGCGGGCGGTGGACGCCGGGATGGCGAAGCCGACGCCGCTGGATGAACCGGAAGAGGAATATATTATAGTGTTGATTCCTATCATGCGGCCCTGGCTGTCCAGGAGGGGGCCGCCGGAGTTGCCCGGGTTAATCGCCGCGTCGGTCTGGATCATGTCGCGGATGATTACGTTGTCGCTTTCCTGAATCGGGCGGCCCAGGCCGGAGATGATTCCCGTCGTCATCGTGCGCTCAAGGGCGAAGGGATTGCCGATCGCTATGACCTTCTGGCCCACCTTGAGGCTCGTGCTGTCGCCGAAGGATATCGTCTTGAGCTCCACGTTCTCGGGCGGGTCAAACTTGAGAACGGCTATGTCGCACTCCTTGTCAATGCCGATGACGCGGCCCTCGTAGCTGGACCCGTCCGCAAGCGAGACGTTGATCGTGGAGGCGTTCTCTATGACGTGAACGTTCGTCACAACGTAACCGCGCTTGTCTATTATGGAGCCGGAACCGGAGCCGCTGGACGTGACGACCGGCTCGTAGAACCAGTTGTAGCCCATGACCTGGGTCGTGATGTTGACGACGGCCTCGTTGCACTTCTCATAGACCGAAATGTTCTGGAATTCGTCCTGGGTGTAGTCCTTGTTGTCGTTCGCGACCTGGAGCACGGGGCTGTTGGTCTCCAGGACGAATTCAGCCCCGGAAACATCGTCTATGTCTATCTCCTTCCCCAGCGCATCCCCGAAGCCGGATTCCCCCACCAGGGGATTGTCAGCCTGTACGGAGGCTCCTCCTTCCGTGGCAACCGCCACAGAGGCCCCGGAGCGGACGGCCTTGTTTATGAACGCCACGAACGCGGCGGAAACGACAGTCGAAATGACTGCGGTCATTATGATATGTTTAAGAGTATATAATCTCATACCCTATATTATAACGATAATAGGCAAAGCTTGCAAGAATTGCGTGTTATGAGCGGCCGGCTCAGTAGGACTCGAACGTCCAGTCCACGATACCCGCGCCGACGTCCACTGTGACGACGGCGAATTTGTGGTACACGGCATAGCAGGGCATGACCAGCTCCGTAAAGGAGCCCAGGTTGTTCTCATGCTGCACGTGCATGTGCCCCGCCAAGTACAGCTTTACGTTGTTCTTGGCACAGAGCGTCATAAGGGTATCTGCCTCCTCCGTGTTCTGAAGCGTATAGTAGTCCTGGAAAAAACGCGCCGTCCCGTAGACGGGGTAATGGGTGCAGATAATCTTGGGCCTGCTGTCAGCCAGCAGGGCCTTCTTGAATTTGTCATACTGGCTTTTGCCCAGGGAACCTGACCCTGAATCCAGGAAATAGAAGCTGTAGCCTTCCACCACGAAGCGGAAGAAGCCCGTGCCGGGATACGTATAGGACTCAAAGTAGTCCCAGCCGTCGTTGTACAGGTCATGGTTCCCGGTCGTCGTGTAGACTTTGTTCCCCAGCATGCCCTCAAGCTTGTCGCACCAGTCCCTGTAGTCCGCCCACTCTTCCCTGGCATCGCCTTTCTCGACGACATCTCCCAGGCAGACCACGAAGCTGGGGGGGAATTCCATAGTGTCCCTCAGCTCCCGGACCTTATCGTAAAAGCCCTCGTCATTGCGGGTATAGCTCTTGCTTGCGTTGCCAAAGTGCACGTCGGACGTGACGATGAAAGAGAAGCGCCCCGAGCGCATGACATTCCTGGGGGCCGGGATGTCATCTCCCAGGCTGTCAATCCTCTCTGCAACGGTCGGCCCGTGGTCAAACACCTTGTACAGGCCCAGCTCGATCGGTTTGCAGGACGCGAGCAACAGGGGCAAGGCAACAAGGCCCGCCAGCGCAAATACGGAAAACTTCCTCAAAACGACCTCCCTGCCATAATCCGGATCTCGCATCCGTCATAGAACGTGGACGCGGTGAAGAAATCCGTATAGCGGACGGCAAGCTCCAGGCCCGCATAGAAATTGTTCACCAGCTGCTTGGTCCCCCCCAGGGTAAACGAGGGAGCCACGGCCATCATGTAGCGGTAGCGCTCATACGAGGCGACCGAAAAATACGCCATAATATCGTAAGGAAGGTATACATCCGCCTCAACGCTGAAGGCCTGGCACAAGTTGTGCAGGTACTTGCGGGAACTGTCTATGGCGAATATGGAACGGTTCTTTACAAGACCGGAGACGGACGCCTTCATCCCGAACCATTTGAGCGGACGCGTTTCCAGGGAAGCGCCCAGAAGGATGTTGTGGGTCAAGCTTATGTCATTGTAATAGTTCAGGTTGTAGCGGGCAGAAAAGCCGACCTTGGCGACTTTCCAGACCCAGGGCCAGTAGGTCACGCCGGCAGTCAGGTCAAACGTCCCGCCGGTAAGCTGCATTCCCGTAAAGGCCGTTATCCGGGTCGTATCCATCTGGAAATACGGCTGGGCCGCAACGTAATAGGTTTCCCAGCCCTGTCCGGTGTTGGCGGCGATCGTTCCCTCAGCAAACATGGTCACGCCCTCGCGCTCGTAATGCGGCTCATACAGCCACCCCTCACCTTCGGCAAAAAGGCCAGACAGAGCTAGGAGACTGAAAAGCCCTACAAGGAGCGTAGTTCTGCAAAACTTTTCAAGAGGGGAAAAAACCATTGTACAAAATAATATAGTAAAAAGGTCGGATTGTAAAGGCATTTGCAAAATCTTAAGGAAATCGGTTTCATGCCCCCCTTTTGCCAATGCGTTGAATATCTGCAAGGACTGCTTTATAATAGCATGGTATGAGTGACAGTCTTTCTAAGGACGACAAGGCGGCAAAGAAGAACCTGATGGTTCTCTTTCTGGGAACATTCCTCCCCATCCTTATCGTAACGATTACGGCCGGGGCAATCCTCTTTGCCCTGTCAACGACGCTTATAAAGAGGCATGCCCAGTCTGAGGCAAAAGCCGCGGGCCTGAAACTCAAGACCGACATATTGGCCTTCATAGACCCGGTGGTTACGGGATGCGAGGACTTCGCGTCCTTCGCCAGGCTAAGGCACGACGCCGGGTCCATCGATGACCTCATCCATGCCATCGGCGCGAACCTGCCCTACTCCGCTTCCGCATATTATGGAACAAAAACCAGCCGCTTCGAGCCGGGGGGACAGTACTTCGACAGCACGGACTGGACTCCTCCCGATGACTGGCAGATGAGCGACGAGCCATGGTACGCCGCCTGCCTGAACGCCCGGGGAAAGGTTCTGTTCAACGATCCCGTCATCGACATCATGACAAAGACGATGTGCGCTACGGTCGGCAAATCCGTGCCCCTTGGCGACCAGGAGGGTGTTTTTGCCGTGGACCTGCAGCTCTCCGTGCTCACCGACATCATGAGCTCAATCTCGATTTCCGAACGCGGCAAGGTATTCCTCGTGCTCTCCGACGGCACATATCTGACCAATCCCGACGAAAGCAAGATTTCCGCGGCGAATTACCTTTCGGACTCCGCGCTTTCCCGCCCTGCATCCGAGTATTTCGACGGCACGACAAAGGCCTTCGTGGAGAACGGCCAGTACTATGCCGTCGTGCCGATTGAGGCCGCAAACTGGTACATCGTGGCAGAGGGCCCGATCAGCGACTTCTCAGGCAGGACCGTCTCTCTCATCGTCATCTTTGAGCTGATCCTGTCCGTCTTTGCAGTGGCCAGCTCGATGGTGAACATAGGCATGATCAAGCGGATGAGGCGGGGCGAGCAGGAGCTGGGCCGGAACATCTACAGCGAGTCGGAAGGACTCGTGTCCTACTCCCGCGAAACAGCCGAGACGGCACAGAACCAGAGCGCAGCCGTCAAGGAAATCGTCGCCACAATGGAGGACTGCACGGCCTTGAGCGAGGATATCTCACGGCAAATCACCGACGTGTCCTCACTCGCCGTGAAGACGAACGGTGACGTCGCGGACGGCGTTGAGCTCATTGCCGACAACGTGACTCAGCTGAGGGAAATCGCCGACGCGAACAAGACAACCATAGAAGGCATCAAGGAGCTGGGAAACAAAATCACGAACATCTGGGACATCGTCACCCTGATCAACTCGATCGCCGACCAGGCAAAGATCATTGCCTTCAACGCGGAGCTCGAGGCATCGAGCGCGGGCGAGGCGGGCAAGAACTTCCACATCGTCGCGACGGAAATCCGCC
>CAMNGY010000111.1 GCA_946538795.1 uncultured Treponema sp. | reverse complement strand
GGCTGTGACAACTTGCCAGAGTGAGGCTGGCATTAACTGCCGTCGCCAAGCTTCTCGTCCGCACTCCGGCAGCAGATATTATTATAGGAAAGATCTCCCCTTACGACACGAGCAAAAAGAGTGGTAAACAGACGGGCACCGTACATATTCAGATGCGTGGAATCAGAGAAAAGCCCTGCCTGTGGCGTAAAATACTCGTCCTTGACCAGCGTAAAGTCCCAGTAATCAACGCCGTTCTTACTCGCAATCTCCGCCACCATATCAGTCATCTGAGGAAAGGCTGAAACTGTCCGTGACCCAGTTTATGTAGTTCTCCACCGATCTGTGGCTTATGGACACCCCCTTGGGCACCCCTGTGGAGCCAGATGTAAAAAGGACATACAAAAGGTCAGTGTCTATGATTCTGCTGGATGCCCCGCTGACAGCCTTCTCGTCTTCAGAAGAAGGACTAAGCTGTTCCAGAAGGATATATTCCCCGGAAAAATCAAGCTTTTCAAAAGCGGACTTGAGCTTTCCTGTCGTTATTACAATCTGAGGCTTAAGCGTCTCAAGGATTTTGTTTATCCTGCTGGTCGGCATATCGACATCTATCGGGGAATAGAAACCTCCGCTATATGCAACCCCCATGAAAGAGACCAAGGCTTCCTTACTTTTCTCAAGATACACGACGACCGGCAGTTTAAGAGCAGAACCATGACTACGTCTTATCTCCAGTATCTTAGAAGCTATACACAGGCTAAGGCTCCTGTACCCGGCATAATCGATGCTTCCCTGTTCGTCTATGATGGCCGTCTTTTGAGGCATTTTCCGTGCCGTTCCGTCAAGCCAACCCAAAATGCTGTTCATCTGTCGCGATGCCTCAATATATGTCTTATTGCTATACTTTTATACTATGTCAATTAGTCCATTTTGTCAATAAACTGGAGCTATTAGAATAGAAAATATGGACTTACAAAGCCTTTTTATTAGCAATCTGAAAAGAATCAGAAAATCAAAGAAGATTACACAGGAGACTTTGGCCGAGCTTTGCGGTACAGACACATCATATATAAGCCAGATTGAGATAAAACGGCGCTTTCCTTCAATATCGCTGATAGAAAGAATTGCGGAGTCACTCGGCGTGGAGCCGTATGTCCTGTTCAAGGACGAAAGCGAGAAGCCGCAGGAAGAATCACAGGCTGACGACACGAAGAAAAAAAACTCGATTATCCGGATAGAAAAAGAACTGCTCCCCCTGCTTCAGGAGGACCTTGAAAAAGTCCTGCATAGATGCCTGTAGAGGCATTTACCGTCCGGCGGGGCTTCTAGATTGTTCCGAAGCTATATGATATAATGGAAGAATGTTAAAGGCATTAGCAAAACTTCTGAAGGCACTCAGCTCCAACCGCGACCAGGGGGCGATTGCCCATGCGTTCGCGCTCGGTGCCCTTCTTGGCTCCATGCCAAAGGACAACCTGCTGTGGTACCTGCTTTTCGTGTTCATCCTGTTCATGAGGATCCAGAGGGGGGCACTGGCCCTGTCCATCCTGCTCTTTTCCCTGCTAACCCGATTCACCGACCCGCTCTTCAACGACGTAGGCTATTACGTCCTGACGCAGGAGTCCCTGCAGCCACTTTTCCTCAAGCTTATACAAACGCCGTTCGTCGCATTCACCAACTTCAACAACACGATAGTGATGGGAAGCCTGGTCTGCTGCGTCGTGGCCTACATCCCCCTGTACGTGCTCAGCCGGATCTTCGTCCATGTCTGGCGGCGCTACATAGGCAACTTCCTTAGGAAACTGAAATTCCTGCAGATGATAAAGCAGGTTCCACTGGTGACAAAACTCATAGACGCGATGGAGGAAGCATGATCAACGGCAACGACAACACCGGCGGCACGGCCGGACAGAGTAATATGGAAGAAAATGAAAAAAAGCTCGTCCCGGGCGAGGAGCAGAAGGCCGCGGAAGAAGCCTACGACAAGCTCCAGAACCTGCCGGAGGAAAGCAGCGCGGATAGTCCTGACGGGGGCAATTCTTCAGAGACTGATGAGGAAGGCGACTTCGACGAGGACGGCGAAGACGACTACGAGGATGAGGACGAAGATGATGAGGAGGATGAGGACGACGAAGGCGAGGACGATGAGGAGGCGGACGAGCTTCCCGAGTCAGCCGGCCCGGCAGCCGTAGCCCCGGCTGCCAGCATCACGGCTGACGGAACGCCCGTACCCGCCCAGAAGAAGAAAAAAACAAAGAAGAAGGACCGGAAAATCCTGCCCAAGAAGAAGCTTCCCAAGATATTCCGCAAGGCATACTCGGAGAAGAAGCTCAGGCGGGCAATTCTAAAGCCTATAACAATTCCCCGCGACAAAGCTTTCCTTCAGGAGCTGTTCATAAAGGGAGGCGATGCCAAGAAGCCTGGCAGGATGGCCGTGGCGGACGACAGGCTCTTCTCCAAACGAGAGCTGGTTCGCCTCAAATCCTTAGCAAAGGACATAGAGAGCCACAAGGGCCGCTTCATGCTTCTTCCCTTTGCAGCCGTCATCGCATTCATGGTGCTGCTGAGCTCAGCATTCATGGCCATAAAGAACCCCCTGCTCAAGAAAGTGCTGACCAGAGTCGCTCAGGATGCTGTGGGAGCAAAGGTTGACATCGGCTCCGTAGACCTGAAGGTGCTTGGCGCATCACTGACAATACAGGATGTGGCGGTCGGCAACAAGGACTCCGTGATGAAGAACATCGTGCAGTTTGACACGCTGGACCTGAACTTCAACCTGGCCCAGGCCCTGCGGGGCAAGTTCGATGCGGAGAACCTGGAACTGAAAGGAATTGCGTTCAACACGGACAGGACCACGAGCTGCGAGCTGCCTGAAAGCGAGAAAAAGAAGAAGGATGAGAATCAGGAATCTCTTGCAGACAGCGAATTCGTGAAGAATCTCAAGTCAGGCTCACAGGCCGCACTGGCGGACTTGCAGAACCAGGCCATTGACCTTCTGGGCGGTTCGGACGTAGAGTCTATCGTGTCCAACCTCCGCTCACAACTGACCAGCATAGACACTGCTAAAACCGCCGAAACGCAGGTCGAAGGCCTTGTCAGCAAGTGGAAGGACAAGCCGGAAGACGTGAAGGGCAAGGTTGAGGATTACAAGACATCCGTAAAGAAGATAAAGGACATAGACATAAAGAAAATCAACGATCCTGCAGTCCTTCAGGAATACATAACGACCATAAACACGATTGCAAACGAAACCAAGGCCCTGACCGAAAGCGCGAAAGCGCTGAAAGACGAGATCCTTTCGGATGCGGACGGAGTCAGAAGCCTGACGGAATCAGTCGCAAATTCGGTCAAAGCCGACAAGGACATGCTGAAGGCAAGGCTGACGGCAATAGTCGATACGGTCAAGAATGCGAAACTGCTTCTGAACGATGCCCTGGAAACCGTCGCATACAGCATGATGGGGGACTACTACCCCTACCTCAGGAAGGGGATCAGCTATGCCGAGCAAATCAAGCAGAACAGCGTAACCCAGACAGTACTTGCGGAAGCGGAAAAAAACAAGGGCAAATCTACACAGAAGAAAGAAGGATCCAACCGCCTTGCGGGCACGACCTTCTGGTTCGGGGACAACAACCCGTCTTTCCTGATAGAAAGAGCATTCGTTTCCGGAGAAGGATTCGACGCCACTATAGAAGAGATTACGAACGACCAGAACGCCAGGGGCAAGACGACAAAGGTAGACGGCAATTTCTCAATCGCGGGCATAAGCCACGCCGCAAAGCTGGTGCTGGACACCAGGTCGGCAAGCACGGAGCCGCTGATAAAGGCTGACTACACAGGAGACGGAATCAAAGCCCTGTTTGACGGAGCAAAAGTCGCGCTCAAAAGCGGCGTCCCGTCGCTGGAAGGCCTGGCCAAAATCTCGCTGAGCGCGGCGGCAGGAAGCGGTTTCCTGAACGCGGGCGGTTCCGTGGACCTGACTCCCATAAAGATGACAACGGACGGCTTTGCCAGCGCAATCATAAGCAAGTATTACCAGGATGCGCTGGATGCCATAAAGACCATGCTGGTCGGATTCAACCTGGACTTCTCAGAGCTTGATGGGATGAACCTCGAGTTGCTCGGAGACTTCGCCGACAAGTTCACGGAGTCTCTCACGGCAATAGTCAAAGGACTCGGCAACGAGGCAAAGGACAAAGCCCTGGCCCGGCTGAATGCGGAGATAACAGGGTCCTCAAACGTATACTTCAACAAGGCAAAGGAATTCCTTGGCATAGAAGAGGGAATAGACCTTGCAAATGCCGACCTGTCCGACATGCAGGGCATCCTGGCCAGCAAGAAGCAGGAAATCCAGGACCGCATAACTGAATTAGGAAAAGGCAAGCTTCAGGAAGCCCTGGAGGACAAGCTCGGAGACAGCGAAGCCGCGAGCGGAATCACCAATGCCGCAGGAGATGCCGCAGAAAAGCTGTTCGGAAAGATAAAGGGCAGCATAAAGCCTAAGGAGAAAGGGACCGCAAACTAGGCATTCCGGCTTGTCACGCTCCCGCCGGCAACCAGGCGGGAGAGGTCCCAGCCCTTCCTAGCCCGGAAGTAGGGCTGCCGCAGTCAGGAAGGGGGCTGCCCGCAGTCAGGGGCTGCCGCAGTCAGGAAGGGCGGCCACAGTCAGGGGCGGCCGCAGTCAGGAAGGGCGGCCACACCACTACATAAGGGGCGAAAAAAGCCTGCAGAAGGACCAGAAGGCCCGGACCGGCATGGGCTTGCTGTCAAAGAAGTCTTTTGTCACGGCCTGGGAGTGCTGCATGTCCCGCTCGATTATAGCATCGCAGCGGGCCGTGAAGCGCTCATCATAGAAGATGACGTTCTCCTCGAAGTGCAGGGAAAAGCTCCTGTTGTCTATGTTCGTGGTTCCTATGGACGAGACCTTTCCGTCCACGCTGAGCATCTTGGAATGGATGAAGCCCGGGTAGATGTAAAAGTGAATCCCGTCCGCGCACATCTCACGGGCAAAATCTGATGACGCGGCCTTCATGAAGAACTTATCCCAGTCACCCGGAATAACTATGCTTATCCGTACGCCCGAATAAGAGGCGATTTTCAGGGCATTCTGAAACTCCTCATCAGGAGTGAAGTACGGGGTCTCAATATAGATATTACGCCTCGCTCCCATTATGAGGCGTATGAAGGCATCCTCGATGTTGGCCTTCTTGCTGTCGCTCGGATCGTTGGTTATGACCTGGGTAGTTATCCTGCCTTTTGAGAATACGCTCTGCATCAGATCCCCCCGTCCTACGGAAGCGTCAAGGATATTCCCCGCGAAGGAAGGGGGGAAATAGCGGAGCATGGATTCTATGGTCTTGGAGCGGTTAAGCCATGCTTCCTGCGAGTACCAGTCACCCAGGAAATTGGACTGCAAGGCCAGGACGCAATTTCCCTCCATCTTCACCATGGTATCACGCCAGTTCAGCTTCCTGCGGGGATTCCAGTTCGCATATTCGTCCGCCAGGTTCATGCCGCCTATGTATGCAATACGGCTGTCTATTATGACCACTTTCCTGTGGTTCCTGTAGTTAAGCGTAAGGGGAAGCCCAACCCGCACAAGAAAAAAAGGGCGACTTTGCCCGCCAGCCGCATCCAGCCTGCGGAAAAAGCGGACCCTGGTCAAAAAGCAGCCGAAGTCATCATAAAGAAGCTTGACCTCCACCCCCTCCCGCGCCTTACGGCATAATATTTCCATCACCTTTGTCCCTATCTTGTCCTGACGGTAGATGAAAAATTCCATGTTTATGCTATGCTTTGCCCCTTCCAGTTCCTTGCACAGGTCATCAAAGAAGGCAGCCCCATAAGTAAAAATCGAAGTGTTCTCAGCATAGGTAAGGAGGCTGTTTCCTTCAGTAAGATTCATATCCACGAGCGGCAGGAAGCTCTTTATGACGTGGTTGGACAGGGAAGCCCTTCTCTGCGCAAGAAGTTTCTTCTGGCGCTCCCGTATAGGGGCTGAAAACTTCCAGGCAGTGGCATTCAAGTCCTTCATCCGCTTGGTTGCCGTAAAAATATGCCCGCTAAAAAGTATATACAGCACCATGCCTACACCGCTGGGCAGGAAAAAAAGAATCAGGATCCAGACAAATCGGCGTCGGGACTCTTTTCTCTCAAAGAAAAGGACGAATATGAGG
>CAMNGY010000110.1 GCA_946538795.1 uncultured Treponema sp. | reverse complement strand
AAGAATCCGTCGGTCATAATCGACTGCAACCACAGCAACTCCGGCAAGCAGGCGGATGCGCAGATACGGATTGCGAAGGAGATACGGAACCTGTGCAGGGACGATGGCGGCATAAATTCGTTTGTAAAGGGGTATATGGTGGAAAGCTACCTTGAAGATGGGGCCCAGATCGTAGGTGGCGGGGTATACGGCAAGTCCATTACCGACCCCTGCATCGGTTGGAAAAAGACGGAATCTCTTATAGAAATCCTTGCAGGATAGGCAGGACGAGAAAATATGAATAGTCAAAAGCTTTCTTTTGTCATTCCATGCTACGGCTCGGAGAAGACGATTGCTCATGTAGTCGAAGGAATCGTGCAGACCGTCGCGGACAAGAACCCCTACGAGATAATATGCGTGAACGACTGTTCCCCGGACGGGGTATATTCCGTGCTTGAAGGGCTTGCGGCCGGAAACAAGTGCCTCAAGCTGGTGAACCTGGCCCGCAACTTCGGGCAGCATGCGGCCATAATGGCAGGCTATCATTATGTGACCGGCGACATAGTGATAAACTTGGACGATGACGGGCAGACCGACCCCAGGGACTGTTACAAGCTTATCGATGCCCTTGATGAGAAATCGGACATAGTGTATGCGAAGTACCCTTCCAAAAAGGAAAGCCCCTTCCGCCTCTTTGGTTCGTGGACCGCAAAGAAGATGAGCCAGTGGCTGTGCTCCATACCCAAGGACATAGACCTGAACAGCTATTTTGCCTGCAAGCGTTTTGTCGTTGATGAGGTGGTGCGCTATGAAAACGCATACCCCTACCTTGCCGGCCTTCAGATGCGGGCGACCAGGCAGCTTAAGAATGTGGACGTGCCCCATCATGAACGGGAATACGGCAAGTCAGGCTATTCGCTGGGCAAGCTTGTCGCCCTGTGGATGAACGGCTTCACGGCTTTTTCCGTGAAGCCCCTCCGCATAGCGACGTTCATAGGGGCCATGACCGCCTCGCTGGGCTTCTTGTATGCGGTCTACACTGCCATAAAAAAACTGCTCAACCCGGAAGTGCTGATCGGATACAGCTCAATGATGTGCGTCCTGCTTTTCATAGGCGGGATGATCATGCTCATGCTGGGCCTCATAGGGGAGTATATAGGCCGCATTTACATCTGCCTGAACAAAAGCCCCCAGTACGTGGTCAGGAACACGGTGAACCTATGACCAACCTGGGCTACGGGGCCGGCGAGCCTATAGCCGCCATTGCGACGGCCCTTTCTCCCGCCGCTATAGGTGTGGTGCGTACTTCTGGAGAAGGATGCGTGGACCTTGTCGCAAGGTCGTTCTCCCGGCCCGGTGCCCTCCGGGAGGCGGGAGGCAACAGCCTGGTCTACGGCTGGATCGTGGAGCGGGGAGAGGACGGGAGGATTTGCCGCCGGATTGACGAGGTCATGCTGGGGGTGTACAGGAAGCCCCGCTCGTTCACCGGGGAAGAGATGGTTGAGATTTACTGCCACGGTGGCATTCCTGTGGTCAAAGCCGTGCTGTCCTTGCTTTTGCGGACCGGCTTCCGTCAGGCGGAACGGGGTGAGTTCACCTTCCGGGCCTACATAAACGGGAAGTCCGACCTGACCAAAGCCGAGGCCGTGCGGGAAATCATAGACAGCAAGACGGATGCCTCTCGGGGCAGGGCGGCAGGCCGCCTGGCCGGGGCGCTCCATGAAAAGATAGATTCCATAAAGCGGAATGTCACGGATCTTCTGGCTTCCATAGAGGTTGCGGTGGAATACCCCGAGGACGAGGAAACCATTGCGGACAGCTTTGACATGGACGCATTGCTCCGGGCGCAAAAGGAGCTTGAAATGCTCCTTGACGGCTGGAGGAGCGAGCGTCTGTACCAGGAGGGGGCAAAGATAGTCCTGGCAGGGCGGACCAACGCGGGCAAGTCCAGCCTGTTCAATTCTCTGCTGAAGGAGGACCGTTCGATTGTCAGCGACGTGGAGGGGACGACCCGCGACTACCTGGAGAACATGATTTCGTTTGACGGTATTCCTGCACGCATATTCGATACGGCAGGGCTGAGGCAGACGGATGACCTGGTTGAGGGGCAGGGGGTATCGCGTACCCGCGCCCTTGCCGGGGAGGCGGATCTGCTTCTTTACCTTGTGGACTCCACGAAGGGGCTTTCCGGTGAGGACGAGGCATTCTTGTCAGCCAGCCATGTCCCTGCCGTGCTGGTCTGGAACAAGTGCGACCGGGAAGGGTCGCTTCCGCTTCCGCCTGACACGGGAAACTGGCGCCTGTCCGTACGCGTCAGCGCGAAGACGGGCCAGGGCATGGGAGATCTGCTGGCCCGCGTCAAGGAATTCCTTTTGTGCGGGGCCGGGACCGACGGCCCTGCCGCGGCGCTGGGTTCGGAACGGCAGAGGGATGCCGCACGCGATGCTTTTGAGCGGCTGTCCCATGCAGTCACTGTTGCCCTGACTGGCGGGCTGGGACTGGATGCCGTGGTTCAGGATTTGGAGGACGCGCTGGATTCGCTGGGCGAGATTACGGGCGAGGTCACGAGCGCTGACGTGCTGGAAAGCATTTTCAGCAATTTCTGTGTCGGCAAGTAGCCGCCCTGAGCGGTTCGCCGCGCGGGAGAAGCCTGCGGCACCCGTTGAATGCCTGAAAGGCCGCGGGCAGTTCAGCTGCCACGGGTATGTCGGCCATTCGCCCGCCGCAGCTTACCTGCGTGTTTTTTTCTGTGCGTACAGGGCAGCGTCCGCGGCCGCCAGGCAGTTCCGCACGGCATCTTCTTCCGTGCCCAGCCGGGCATAGCCTATGCTGAGCTTAAGCTCATAGGCTGCCCCCCGTTCCCTGTTTTTTTCTTCCACTGTGGAATTGATGAGCGAGCACAGGTCCTTGACTTCCTGCTCGTCGTCCGCTATGGCCGCTATGGTGAATTCATCGCCGCCGTAGCGGGCTATGAAGTGCCTGTTGCTGCATTTCGTGCATGCCCACCTGAGCGAGTCGGCTATGCAACGGAGCGCGCTGTCGCCCTCAAGGTGCCCGAACTTGTCGTTTATGCCCTTGAACTTGTCCACGTCCATCATCATGAGGTATATAGCCGTATCAGTGCGGTGCTGCATGTTCGTGAGGAAACGCCTCAGCTCGCTCCTGTTGTTCAGCTGTGTGAGGGGGTCCTGCGAGATGAGGTTGTCCAGCGAATTCACGTAGACGTAAATCATGGCGAGCGTGCATCCGTAGCACAGGATGGGGACTTCCAGGTTGAATACCTGCAGTATTGCGGAAATCATTATGGCGAGGGGGTATATCCCTGCGGAGATGTACAGGTTGCGCCTGGGGACGTTCTCTTTTTTGAAGGCCCCGCAGAAAGCCTTTGCCGTGGCGGTCAGCACGTAGAGGAAAGGCATGGCGATCATGAGCGCGTACATTCCGTTTGTGCCCATGTTTTCGGAGCTGTCGTCCCAGTAGTTGAATTTCAGGGCGAAGCCCGTTACGGACAGCAGTACGGTCGCGATGGCGGGTATGGCCCGCAGGAAGCGGGAGCGGGCAGTTTTGACCGAGCCGGCTTCCAGCTGTATTGCCAGATAGATGTACCAGTTGTACGCTCCGAATGCCGCTATGGAAAAAAGGATGACGTCAATCAGGCCGGGTAAGGCCGGGATTTCCGCCTTCAGCGGCCCGCTGTACAGGAGTATCCACAGGCTGTCAAAGATGAAGTAAAGTATGTGCAGGATAAGCACCCGGTCAAAGCATCTCTGTTTTTCCTGGCGGTCAACACCAGTGACGTTCTTGACCAGAATGAAGGCGAAAATCAGCAGGCAGACAAGGTTCGCCTCTATATAATAGAAAGAAGCTTTGTACATGGGCCATCCTTCGGAAACAGCTTTATGCCTTGCGGCTTTACGATACAAAATTGTAGCACGCCTGATAGTCCGGGTCAAGTGTTCGCACAGTGCCGTACGCGGTCCTGCTCATTGCCGTACGCGGTCCTGCACAGTGCCGTACGCGGTCCTGCACAGTGCCGTGTGCAGTCCTGCTTATTGCCGCGCGCAGTTTCGCCCCTTGTTCTGCGTTTCCTTTTATAGTAAAATAAGAGTGACAAACGCACAAATTTCAATAACAGAGGAGTTCTTCAATGAACAAGAAACCTTTTCTTATAACCGGGGTATTCCTGGTTCTTGCGGCGGCAGCCATCATCATCGGGGTAAAGTCCCGGTCCGCCGGAGCAAGCTACAATGACGGCGTGTGGGCAGGAACTGCCGAAGGCCGCAACGGCCCCATCAGCCTGAGCCTGACCGTGGAGAACGGCAAGGTCACGGGCGGCAAGATTGTCTCCGAGGACGAGACCGACTTTGCCAAGCCCGCCGAGCAGAAGATTATCGACCAGCTGGTCAAGACTCAGAGCACGGCCAAGCTGGACACGGTGTCCGGCGCGACGATCACCTCCAAGGCGACCATCGATGCGATTGCGATGGCGCTTGCGCTGGCCAAGGGCGAGTCCGTTGCCGCCCCTGCTTCGGCTGCCAAGGACGAGAGCTGCGACATCGTGGTCATAGGTGCGGGTGGGGCGGGGCTTTCCGCCGCGACCGAGGCAGCGGGCAAGGGCGCCAAAGTGATCCTGCTTGAGAAGATGGGCGTCGCGGGCGGCAACACGAATTCCGCGACGGGCGGTCTGAACGCTTCCGAGACCAAGGTACAGGCACAGCTCGGCATTGCCGACAGCAACGAGCAGTATTACCAGGACACGATGAAGGGCGGTTACAACCTGAACGATCCCGACCTGGTGCGCAACATGGTGGAGAAGTCTGCCGAGACGGTGGACTGGCTTATGTCCCTGGGCGCGGATCTGAGCGACGTGGGCAAGATGGCCGGCTCCACGAATTCCCGCACCCACCGTCCGAAGGGCGGCGCGGCAATCGGAGTTCATCTTGTTCCCGTGCTTGAGAAGGCCGCGAAGGATGCAGGCGTTGACATCCGCTACAACAATAAGGTGACGGACATTCTGGAAGAAGGCGGCAAGGCCGTCGGCGTGAAGGTTTCCGCCGCGGGCGGCGACTACACGGTGAAGGCCGGTGCGGTCATCATTGCGACGGGAGGATTCGGAGCGAACCCCGACATGGTGGTCAAATACAAGGCCGACCTTGCAGGATTCGGTACGACCAACCACAAGGGCGCGACCGGAGATGCCTTTGCCTGGGTGGAAAAGTTCAATGCCGAGCTGGTGCAGATGGAGCAGATTCAGACCCATCCGACGGTAGTTCCGTCCAACGGTCTTATGATTACCGAGGCCGTGCGCGGCAACGGCGCCATCATGGTGAACCGCGAGGGCAAAAGGTTCGGAAACGAGATGGCGACCCGCGACGTTATGTCCGCCGACGTCCTTGCCCAGACAGGCAAGACCGCATATCTGCTCTTTGACCAGAGCGTGCGCGAGTCGCTCAAGGCGATTGAGGGCTACGCCAGCAAGGGCCTTCTGACCGAGGGTGCGACCCCGGCGGAGCTTGCGGGCAAGCTGGGCATGGATGCGGCCACGTTGGAGGCGACTGTCGCGACCTACAACGGCTACCAAAAGGGCGGGTCGGGAGATCCTGACTTCGGGCGCAAGGCGAGCGAGATGCCCCGCGCGCTGGAGAAAGGCCCCTATTACGCGGTCGAGGTCGGACCCGCCATCCACCACACGATGGGCGGAATCAAGATCAACACCAAGGCCCAGGTCATCACGAAGTCCGGCACGGTGGTTCCCGGCCTCTTCGCGGCCGGCGAGGTGACGGGCGGCGTGCATGGCGGCAACAGGCTTGGAGGCAATGCCGTCGCCGACATCTGCGTCTACGGCAAGATTGCCGGTGACAGCGCGCTCGAATATATAGGAAAGTAACAAAATAAAAGGGCTGGCAGAATGCTTGTCATTCTGCCAGCCCCTTCTCCGCGATGTTCTCATAAGAGGTGTCTTCGTCTAAGCCTGCCACGAGCGGGATGAGCTGGGGCAGGGCGGGTCAGTCGAAAATCCGGCCCGAAGCGTAGTAGTGGTTTTTCCAGTATTTCTCGCTCATCTTGGAAACCCTGACCCCGGTCTTGGGGCCGTCGCTTATGGCATGGAGGATCTGGTTGTTCCCGATGTAGATGGCGACGTGGCTGATTGACGAGCCGGCGGCAAAGAAAATAAGGGCGCCC
>CAMNGY010000109.1 GCA_946538795.1 uncultured Treponema sp. | reverse complement strand
TGGACGTGAAGGCTGACAGCCCCGCGATCGGCGCGCCGGACACGATGGACAGCGAGGGCAGAATCCTGACGCTTGAGGCTCCCTCTTTCTACTTTGTCAACGTCTATACGCCTAATTCCGGCGACGGGCTTGTGCGCCTGGGCGACCGCCAGCTGTGGGACACCCGCTTCGCGGACTACCTGAAGGCACTGGACGCGAAAAAGCCTGTCATAGCCTGCGGGGACTTCAATGCCGCCCACGAGGAGATTGACCTTGCCAACCCGGACTCCAACCACTTTTCGGCAGGCTTCACCGACGAGGAGAGGCAGGGCTTTTCCCATCTGCTTGCGGCGGGCTTCACCGACACATTCCGCCTGATTCACGGACAGGAGACCGGGGCCTACTCCTGGTGGTCCCAGCGGGTCAAGACGAGCAAGCTGAACAATGCCGGCTGGCGGATAGACTACTTTTTGGTTTCCGGGCGCCTGAACCCGGCTGTAAAGCTTTCGTCGATGCTGGATTCCGGCGACCGCCGTGACCATGCCCCGATTATGCTGGAACTGGACTGTTTTTAGGGGAGGAAGAGTGTTCGCCCCGGCCGGCTTTTACAAGGCTTCACCTGCGATTGCCCTGCCATGCTTCCGGTGCGGAACTGCGCCGTCGTGCCCCTTGCCTCTCCCTGTGTTTGTCCTAAAGAAAGCTATGCCTTTTAACGATAAATTTCCTAAAGGTGGAATTTTTCGCCAGTTTCCGTTATGATGGGAAGAGAAATATGCATTTTAGTTTGAGACGCGCGTTCGCTATATCTTTCGGACTCCTCCTTTCCTGTGCCGGCCTTTCCGCTTTGGAGAGGACCGTCAGCCTGGGCGGCAGGGACGGATGGTCCCTCGTGGATGAAGAGCAGAATTTCCGCATTGTCCGTGGCATGGGCCGCTATGGCTACGACTGCATGACGCTGGACACGAACAGCCGCAGGCTTTCTTCCGACACGGACCTTCTCATTGATTTCGAGGGTGAGGATCTGGAGGACAAGACCGGAAACTACCGGGTCGTCACGAATTCCATAATGCCTTCCCGCGGGGCAAAGATGGGCAAGGGCGCGGGGCTGTGCCGGGGCAACGGAGGCCTGCGCCTTTCTGGTGGCAAGGGCTCCCTTTTTGGCACGACAGGCTTTACGACTTCTTTCTTGGTAGAATTCTGGCTGAACCCGGCCGTGGCGGAGAACGGAGAGAAGGTCTTTTCATGGCGCTCGTCCAAGAACGTGGGCAACAGCCCTATCTATCAGATGATGAGCGCTTCCTTCTACAAGAACCATCTTGAGTGGACCTTCACCAACGTGTTCGAGGGCTATGAGAAGGACGACGGGGAGCTGAGCCTTTCATCCTACAGCACTTTGATTCCCGACGAGTGGACCCACCACGCCATAAGCTATGACGTTGAGACTGGCCTGCTTGAGTACCGCATAAACGGGCGCATCGAGGCCATGCGCTACATCACGTCCAACGGCAAGGAGCTGGGGGGCGATGTGTACCGCTGCAACCTGGGAGTCGTTGCCGACATAGACATCTGTCCCCAGTACACCGGGCTTGTGGATGATTTCCATATACGCCGCTCAACCGAGAGCGAGAGCGCGAGGGCCATGCGGTATGACAGCTACGACCGCGATGGCGGGCGCTTTGTCACGAAGCCCATAAAGATCTCTCCCAATGCGGAGCTTCTGAAGGTGGATGCCCTGATGGATATACCGGCCCAGACTGACGTGATGCTGTACGTGAGGAGCGGCAACAACCAGTTTGAGTGGACGGAAAGCTATCCCGAGTGGATTCCCGTGACAAACCATTCCCAGATAAAGAACGTCAAAGGCATGTATTTCCAGCTGGCTGTGGACTTGTTCCCGGATGGAGGCGGATCCGTGACCCCTTCCGTGATGAACGTGGCCTTGAATTTCAGGGAAGTTGACGCGCCCCTGCCGCCTTTCCGCGTGACCGCCGTTGCCTCCGACAGCTCTGTGACGCTCAGCTGGACATATTCGGTTGACAAGGAGACCGGAGGCTACTACGTGTACTACGGTGAGAGGCCGGGAGAATACCTGGGCAAGGAGGCCGTGGAGGGCGTGTCGCCAGTCAATGTGGGGAACATGAATTCCATCACGTTCAACGGCCTTAAGAACGGAAAGATTTACTATTTTGCGGTCGCCGCCTATTCGAATGTGAATGACAAGATAATGGGAGCGCTCTCAAAAGAGGTGTATGCGCGCCCCTTGAACAAATCCTCTGATTAGTTCGCTGATCCTAATCCTAAAAAGAATACAGGGAGAAAAAGAATGTCGGATGCAGTTTCAAAATTAACCTTGGGCAGGGCAAAGTCCGCCGTCCTGGCCCGCGACTTTATGCTTGCGGAGAATCTTTTTAAATCCCTTCTGGAAAAGGAGCCGGACAATCTGGAGCTGCTGGGGGAGCTGGGAAGCCTGTACCAGAAAACGGGGCGGGATGATGATGCCATGTCCATCTACCAGCAGATGCTGGACATAGACAGCAAGAACCTTGAGGCCATGAACAACCTGGGGTCCATATACCGGAAGATGAAGCGCTACCGGGATTCCGTGTCCATTTTGGAGCAGGGCATAATCGTTGACGAGCACAATATCCAGCTTTTCTACAACCTGGGCTTCACGTACAAGGAGATGGAGAAGTATCCCGGCGCGATCCACTGCTTTGAGATGGTCATTGCCCACAACAAGGATGACGTGTTGGCTTACAACCACCTGGGATCCATCTACAGCCTGCAGGGGGATTATTCCAAGGCGATCGAGACCCTGAACAGGGGAGTGAAGGTAGACCCGAATCACCCTGTCCTGCACCTGAACCTTGCCCACGCATACGAGAAAGTCGGTAACATAGATGCGGCCACCCTTGAATATGAGGCGGCCCTGCGCTCCAAGCCGGGCTGGTTTGAGGCCATAGACGGATATGCGGACCTGCTTCTTTCCAGGGACAACGCGTCCCATGCGCAGGATCTTGTTGGACAGGCTCTGAGCCTGCATCCCGACAGCGCGGGTATGCACACAAAGATGGGCCATGTTTATTCCAAGCTGGATTCCTTCTCGGAGGCCCAGGCCCAGTACAATGAGGCCCTGAGCCTGGAACCTGAGAGCAAGGAGGCCCTGTCCGGGCTGGCGGACGCATACGAGGCTGACGGCAAGGTCCTGGAGGCCCTGCACACTATGGAGACCTACGAGCAGCTTTCGCCGGAGGATCTGGACATGCTAAGGCAGTATACGCATATACTGCTTACCAGCAACAAGCTTACAGCGGCGTATGACAAGATTCACAAGGTCTTTGAGAAGAATCCGGAGGACGTGAAGACCCTGAACCTGATGGGCCAGTATTTCATTTGCAGCGGGGACGAGGATAAGGCTAACGAATGCTTCCAGCAGATCCGCACCATAGATCCTTCTTATGTGGCCTATTACAGGGATGGTGCCTTGCGTTACGACCAGATGGGAAACCATGCCAAGGCGGAGCAGGGGCTGAAAAAATATCTGGACGTCCGTCCGTATGACAGCAGGGCGCTTTCCATGCTTGCTTCCAATTACGAGAAGCAGGAGCGCTATGACGATGCCCAGAAGATATACAGCAATCTGGCGGAGAAGCACAGCGGAAACCCGTCTTACAAGCAGAAGCTTGAGAACGTGAACAAGAAGATGCTGGTAGTCGCGCCGCAGGAGCTGTCTACGGCCGAGCTGCTTGAGGACGAGCCAAATGTCCAGCCGGCCCTTTCCGAGAATACTATAGATGTAGAGAGCGTGGATGTAATTGAAAAAGCGGAGCCGTCCGAGGCGGAGGAGGTCCTTGTTCTGGGGCACAACCTTGAGGGCCTTACGCAGGAAGATAGCGACGTGTCGCCGTTCGAGCAGAAGCTTGATGATGAAATTCAGGCCAGCCGCAGCGATGACAGCAGCCTTGACGCGCTCATTTCGGAAGAGGACAAGCTGGATCAGGTAGAGGACGATGCCGACTTTTTCAAGGATAATCCTTTTGGCTCCGCACCTGCCCAGCCGCTCCGCGACAGGGCTGAGGAATCCGACCAGATGTTCCAGAATGAGGAGCTGGACGATGGCGCGAGCAGCGACGAAGAGACTGTGGGCTTGGATGAGGACATTGCGGGCGAAGAAGACGAGGATGAGGATGACGGCTTCCAGCTCGCGGCCGAGCCGGAGCCTGAGGAGGCAGAACCAGAGCCGGAGTCTGAGGAGTTGGAGAGCCTGCCGGAGGACGAACCCGAGGAGATGGAGCCAGTGGCCGAGGAGCTGGAACCGGAGCCGGAGGAGTTGGAGAGCCTGCCGGAGGACGAGCCTGAGGAGATGGAGCCAGTGGCCGAGGCCGAGGAGCTGGAACCGGAGCCTGAGGAACTGGAGAGCCTGCCGGAGGACGAACCCGAGGAGATGGAGCCAGTGGCCGAGGCCGAGGAGCTGGAACCGGAGCCGGAGGAACTGGAGAACCTGCCTGAGGACGAGCCAGAACCGGAGCTGGATGACGCGCTTCCGGGGCCGGAGGAGCTGGCCGAGGCTGAGCTTGAGGATTCTCCGGATGCTGTTCCCGAAGATGAGGAGCCGTTGCCCGAGCCTGAGGAGCTTGAGCTGGAGCCAGAGGATATGGAAGAGGCGGACGGCCCTGTGGAGGAACCTGTCGAATTGCCGGCTTCCGAAAGCGATATAGAGGAACCCGATGTCGTGGAGGATGTGTCTGAGTTTGACTCCTTCCTGAACGGCGACTCCGAGAAGGATGAGCTTTCCATGGAGCTGGCCGAGATTGAGGATGCGATTACCGACCGCAGCTCAGCCGAAAAATACAAAAAGGCCGCCGATATGTTCAGGGAACTGCGTAACCTTGTTGAGTACCTGCCTGCCGACAAAAAAGCGGAATTCATGCAGGGGGATGGCAGGCTCAAGCTGGAGTGGGCCATATCGCGCCTGGAAGGCAAGCCCGGTCTTATGGCTGTTTCGGAGGCCTGGCGCAAGGACTTTGATCTGGAGCATCCATTCTCCGAGCCGGAGGAAGCAAAGAAGAACCAGGGGCTTGATTTGGCGCGTTATGTCCTGAACCACATGAGCGGAATAATCGGCTCTCTGGATGATGTGTATTTGGCCGCCAGCTTGGGCAGCAAGGTAGAATCCATACTCTCCAAGCTGAAGGAATAGTTCCTTCCTGAAGGCGTCCCTGCTTCGCTCCCGCTGGTATTCAGGCGGCTGCTGGTTTTGGTTAAATTTCCAGGACAAGCCCGTCATAGGCGGGAGCGACGGAACCGCCGTCCCTGACGATCCTGCGCAGGGCAGGGTAGCCTGACAGGCTGGCGGCGGTGAATTCTTCCACTTGCACGTGCGAGAGGTCGTGCGTCAGGTGGATGAACCATGTGTGCCGTGGTTCCAGTCTTTCCGCAAGGTCCAGCGCGGCATTGAAATGAAAGTGCGTCGAGTGGGGCTTTATGCGTATCGCATCGACTACAAGATGCTCCAGTGTCCCTGCGTTTTCCTGTATGAGCTTTACCGAATCCTCCGCTATGCTGCTCAGATCGGTCAGGTATGCTATGCTGCTTCTTTTGCCGTCATGTGGATTTGTTTCTGACAGAAGGTAGCCTGAGTCTTCCAGCTGTCCGTGCAGCAAGGGGACCGGCAGGATTTCAAGCCCGTTTATGACCAGGGGCTTGGCAGGCCCGAATGCGGAGTTATCTTCCAGATCCAGCTTGGGTTTGCCCCCTCCCAGCTGCACTTCCTTGAAAACATAGTCGAAGCGGTAGCGTACGTCCGCGAGGCAGGTCGGATTGGCGTATATGGCAATTCCTTTGCCTTCTGTTTCCATGCTCCTGGGGTTGGACGGGTCTGCATCGGATGACTGAGTGTGGCTGAAGATGCGCAGGTCATCCAGGCCGTGCAGGTGGTCGGCATGGCTGTGGGTAAGCAGGACCGCATCCAGTGCGTTTATGCCGTATTTCAGTGCCTGCAGGCGGAATTCCGGCCCCGTGTCTATGACAATCCGGGCGGGATCGGTTATGTAGGCGGAACAGCGGAAGCGGGTATCGCGGGGATCATCTGACCTGCACACGGCACAGTTGCATCCGATCATGGGGACTCCGTGGCTGGTTCCCGTTCCCATCAGAATCATCTTCATGGCAAGATAGTAGCACATTTTCT
>CAMNGY010000108.1 GCA_946538795.1 uncultured Treponema sp. | reverse complement strand
CGCCGGTGTGGGTCTGGCGCTCGTGACCCGTCCCATCTGCATCGTCCTCATCCTCATCTGCGTAGCCTCCGTGGTGGTCCCCTTCCTGCAGGAGAAGGCCCGAGCCAAGAAGAACGCCGCCAAAAAGGGCGAATGACCCCATCACCTATAGAAAACAAATTGGAAGGAAGGTAGCAACATGCAATTTGAAATCAAAGCCCTCGACCCCAAGTTCCACGATCTCATCGACGTAGATGCTGAATTCGAGTCCGTCTCCACCGGCCACTCCGTCACGGAAGGTATCATCTGGTGGAAGGAAAAGAACTGCCTGGTCTTTTCCGACATGTGGGCTGGCAAGGTCTATGCCTGGGACCCTGAGACCTTTGAGACCAAGGTCATCAAGCAGTTCTCCAACCCTGTATTCAGCCGCTTCACCAAGAAATTCTCGGACGGAGCTATAATAATGTCCGAATACACCTCGGCAAAATCATTCTATTTCGTGCAGTCCGGGAAGGTCGTAATAGAAAAATACATAAACGGTGTCATGAAGCGCTATGGGGTCATACGGCCGGGTGAGATTTTCGGTGACATGGAGATCCTTCAGGAGTCCCCCCGCCAGTCATCAGCCATAGCAAAGGGCAGCGTCACCTGCCTCAAGTTCTCAAAAGAGAACTTCAACAGCGTAGTCATATCCAGCCCCAACGTCGCCATGCTGATGCTCCGCCTTATCTGCAAGCGGATTTTCGAGCAGAGGCGGAACCTCCAGATACTCTGCATAAAGGACCTGTCCGCCCGCATCGCCGACATCATGCTGATGTGCATAGAGAACGAGGGAGCAGTCGGCGAGGATGAGGACGACATGAAGCGGAAAATCAACGTCACGGTGGACGACATCGCGATGATTGCCGGGCTTTCAGTGAACTCGACCAGGGACGAGCTGAACAAGTTCACGTCCAGGAACAAGATTGCGATTTACGACGGCTACATGATCGTCGCCAACGTGATGGATATGAAGCGCACGGTGGACACCTACTACACGAACCTGGAAGAAGAAGAAGCCAAGCAGAAGCAGCAACAGCAGGCAAAGAAGTAATATGGGGGATTCCCCATGCCCCTTGTTGTTTTAGGGGCGAGGCAAAACGTTTAACGTTAAAAAATCTGCCCCGCCCCTAAGAACCCCTCAATGCTTATCAAAGCTTCCTACCATAGACACAGCGCAGCTGCCCCGACAAATCCAGCTCTATGCCAGTATCGCGCAGGCCCGCCTCCCGGAAGAGGTACTCGGTCATCTCCGCGTTGTACTCCCCTGCCTCCACAAGGAGGGCACCGGCAGGGGTAAGCTGGCCGGACGCCTGGGGAACCAGGTTCCGCATGACACCGAGCCCGTCCCCCTCCCCCGTCGCGTTCCCGAACAAATCTATGTCCCCGTTCAGCGCAAGGCGAGGCTCGTTCCGCCCGTCGGCAAGAAGCTCTTCCACCTCCCCCGCCGGGATGTAGGGAGGGTTTGCCGTGATGATGTCAAAAGACCCGGTCACCGCCTGGAACAAATTTGTCCTTACAAGGCGCACTTTCTCACGCAGTGCAGGCGGGCAGAGCCTGTCCGCATTGGAACGGGCGACTTCAAGGACTGCCCCGCTGATGTCACAGAGGGTAAGGGAGAGGGCGTTCTCCCGCGTGACAAGCCCTTCATCCCATGCCGCCCGCGCCACACTTATTCCGACACAGCCTGAGCCGGTGCACATGTCGCAGATGGTGAGAATCCTGCCTTTCTTTGCTGAAAGCTTTTCGCGGATGACCGAAAGGGCCTTCTCCACCAGAAGCTCGGTGTCCGGCTTGGGAATGAGCACGTCCGGGGTAACCAGGAAGTCATATCCGTAGAATTCTTTGTGACCGCTGATATAGGCCACGGGGAGCCCGGTCGAACGGGCCTGTATGTAGGCGCGGAAGTCCGCCTCCTCCTCCGGGGAAAGGACCTCCCCGCCCTTGAAGAGCAGGGCCGTCTTGTCCCGCCCGGTCACGGCCATGAGCAGCACGTCAGCGTCAAGCTCGGGGGTCGTGCTTTTTGTCAGGAAGGCCCGCCCCCAGCTGCGGGCCTCACGAATGGTCAAGCTCTGAAGCGTCCTTAAGCTGCTCTTCCTTGGCGTAGACGTTGAGCGCGTCAAGCAGCTCGTCCATATTCCCCATCATGATCGAGGGCAAGTTGTGCAGGGTCAGGTTGATGCGGTGGTCGGTAACGCGGTCCTGGGGGAAGTTGTATGTGCGGATTTTCTCGCTCCGCGCCCCGGAACCGACCATGCTCTTGCGGGTGTCCGCCCGCTCGGCCTGTTTCTTGCTCTCCTCCAGGTCAAAGAGGCGGGCACGCAGGACGCGCCATGCCTTGGCCTTGTTCTTGATCTGGCTCTTCTCGTCCTGCTGGATGACGACGATTCCCGTCGGGATGTGGGTCAGGCGGACCGCTGAGTCCGTCGTGTTGACGCACTGGCCGCCCGGGCCTCCCGCCCGCATCACGTCCACGCGCACGTCCTCTGGCTTTATGTCAATCTCGGTCTCCTCGGCCTCGGGCAGGACTGCCACCGTGGCGGTGGAAGTCTGGAGCCGCCCCTGCGCCTCCGTCGCCGGGACACGCTGGACGCGGTGCACGCCGCTCTCCCAGCGGAGGGTCCCGTAGACGAACTTGCCGCTTATGGACGTGACTATCTTGTTGAAGCCTCCGACCTCGGTCTCCTGGGCTTCCATCGTCTCGGTCTTCCAGCCCTTGCGGTCGGCAAGGTGGATGTACATCTCCCACAAGTCACGGACAAAGAGGCTCGCCTCGTCGCCGCCCGCCGCGCTGCGGATCTCAAGGATGATGTTCTTCTCGTCAAGGGGATCCGGCGGAATCAAAAGGAATTTGAGCTTCTCCTCCAGCACAGGCTTTTGGGCCTCGTACTCGTTCAGCTCCTCGCGGGCCAGCTCCTTCATGTCGTGGTCGTCCTCTTCCGTGATGAGCCGGGTGTCATCCTCAATGCCCTTGAGGACCCTCTTGTACTCCCCGTACAGCTCCATCAGATCGGAAAGGTGCTGGTGCTCCCGCATGACCTCCTTGTACTTCTTCTGGTCCTTGACCAGGGCAGCATCGGAGACGAGGGCCTTCACCTCCTCAAAGCGGACGGCAAGGCTTTCGAGCTTCTTGATTAAATCCATAGAAATCTATCCTAAAACACAGTCTGGGCCCCGGGGCCGGAAGGCCCCGGAAGCTCTGTCTACATCAGTCGAAGTATCCCTTGGCCTTGAGCAGTTCGGCGTTGAGAATGCCGCCCAGGGCCGCACCGCGCTTGGTGTTGTGGCTCAGGGCAACGAATTTCACGTCGAATACCGGGCACTCGCGAAGGCGGCCGATGACGCAGGCCATGCCCTTCTCGGTCTCCCTGTCCCGCCGGGGCTGGGGCCGGTTCTGCTCGTGGCGCACGACGATAGGATGCTCGGGCGCGGACGGCAGGGCAAGCTCCTGCGGAACTGACCGGTAGGAAGTCCACACCCGCTCAATCTCCGCGAGCGAGGGCTTCTTGCCTTCCGGCAGGTCAAACTCCAGGCTGACGATAGCCGTGTGCCCGTCTATGACCGGAACCCTCGTGCAGGTGGAGCTGACGAGCGGCGCGGAGGCGTTCTCGATGCTGTCACCGGCAACGCGGCCCAGAATCTTCAGGCACTCCTTCTCGGTCTTCTCCTCCTCGCCCCCGATGAAGGGAACGATGTTGTCTATCATGTCGTAGGAGGGAACGCCGGGATAACCCGCACCGCTCACCGCCTGCTCGGTCGTAACGATCATCCGCTTGACCGGATAGCCCGCCTGGATCAGCGCGTGGAGGGGCATCATGTAGGTCTGGAGCGAGCAGTTGGGCTTGACTACGATGAAGCCCTTGTCCCAGCCGTGGTGCTGCCGCTGTCTGGCGATGATGTCCAGATGGGCAAAGTTTATCTCGGGCACGAGCATGGGAACGTCGCTCGTCCAGCGGTTCGCGCTCGCGTTGGAGACAACAGGGATGCCCTCAGCGGCATAACGCTCCTCAAGGGCCTTTATCTCGTCCTTGGACATCTCCAGGGCGGAGAAGACAAAGCGGCACTTGCCCAGGGCCTTCTTCTCGTCGTTCGCGTCCTCGACGACAAGGGGGGCGACCGCGGCGGGGATGTCAGCCCCGATCAGCCAGCGGTTCTCCACCGCGTCGGCATACTTCTTGCCCGCGCTCCGGGGAGAGGCCGCCACGTAAGTGACCTCGAACCACGGATGATCCTCAAGCAGTTTTATGTAACGCTGGCCGACCATGCCGGTCGCGCCCAGAACTCCTACAGGTATTTTTCCGCTCATATCCCGCACTCCTTGATGGCGTTCCTGATGATTTCCTGAGCCTCCGCCCTCGCCTCGACGATCGGCAGGCGGCAGGTTCCCGCGCTTATCCCCTCCATGCCGGAGGTCTGGGCCTTGTAGTTCATCGCGTACTTGATGCTGGACGGGTTGCCGTCGCAGAAAGCCGCACGGAAGAAGGGCTGCAGGCGGTAGTGAATCTTGCGAGCCGCCGCTATGTCACCCTTCAGGCAGTCATGCACCAGCTCGGTCATAAGGCCGGGAATCAGGTTGGTCACGACGCTGATGACACCGTCCCCGCCAGCCGCCATCAGGGGCAGGGTCAGGGAGTCGTCGCCGGACATGACGGAGAAGTCCGGGTGGCGCGAGACGACCTTCTCGATCACTTCCATCATCTGGCTGATGCTGCCGCTCGCCTCCTTGACGCCCGCGATGTTCGGCAGGTCGGCTATGCGCATGAGGGTGGGCACGTTGATGTTCTTGCCCGTCCGCCCCTGGATGTTGTAGACGATGATCGGGAGACCGACCTTGGAGACGGCCTCGAAGTGGCGGAAAATTCCCTCGTCGCTCGGCTTGTTGTAGTAGGGGGTCACTACGAGGGCGTAGTCCGCCCCCTTGTCCTTGGCGCGCTTGACGTAGCGGACGGCATCCTGAGTGTTGTTGCTTCCCGCGCCGGCGAGGACCTTCACGTCCTTGCCCTGCTTCTTGTTCCACTCGCGGACCGCAGGAATCACGATGTCGAGGAGCTTGTCCTCCTCATCCTCGCTGAGGGTCGGGGTCTCACCGCTCGTTCCGAGCGGCAGGAGGCCGTCAATCCCCTGCTCCAGCTGGAAACGGACGTTGCGGGCAAAGCCCTCATAGTCAACCGAACCGTCCCCGTTCATCGGCGTAATCATCGCCGTGTAAGATCCATGCATCTTGGACATACTGTCCCCCCTATGGATTGATAAGAATCTACCAGATTATTCCATATTTAGGAAGAAAAAGCAACAGGGGCGGAATTTGTGTTTTCCGAGCTTCCATTAATCAGACGTTTCCTGACACTTTGTAATCTTTCACGCCGTCCACGAAATCCTTGACCTTCACCTTGCAGATGACCCTGTCGCCGTTGTTCGTGTACAGCTCGACCGGGGAACGCAGCACCAGCCCTTCCATCTTGTTCCCGGGGCAGAGGACCGACTGGGGCCGGCCCATGATGAAATCAACCGCCTCTTTCAGCGACATCATCTCCTCCCAGGGATACAGCAGGTCCAGCTTCTTCGCAATCTCCTTCACGGCATCACGGTTGTAGAAAGTCCCGTCCTGATTCTGGATGTCGTACATGATGAAGTTGCCGTCGGGAAATCCGTAGTGGACGTTGTAGTCCCTGGAGATTCCTTCCCCGAAAATCGTCACGGGGCTGTCCCCGAAGACCTCCTCTATGACCGATTCGAATTCCGATGTCCCGAAGCTTGCCTGAAGGTATTCCAGGTAGCGCGGGCAGAACTGAGATTTCTCCGTGTGCCCGACGAAGGAAATCCTCTCGCCGTCCCACACGATGCCGACCGAGGTCCCGTCTATTTTCTCCGAGGCATACATCTTGATCCCGCTCTCGTAGAACATCTGCACCCAGGGCTTCGCGAAAATCGACCTGTCAACAAGCCTGTCCTTTGGGCTGTTCCGCCCGAAGGGTGCCGAAATCTTGGGAAAATTGTGCGCCATGCTGTTCCTCCAGCCCAAAGCATACCCTCTTTCCGCCCCGTTAGCAAGCGGCGGAAATCCGGCTGGCACGGACGGCCCGTTCCCTGTACACGCCCTGCCGCTCAGTCGTTGGACCGCCTGAAGAATTTGCCGGTGATGGCCTTGGACTGCAGGA
>CAMNGY010000107.1 GCA_946538795.1 uncultured Treponema sp. | reverse complement strand
TGACGTGTTCATCTCCTCCATTGCGAACTTCAACCCGGACGGCTCCATGGGCATGTACTGCCGGGTCCTTCCCAATGCAGGCGTGGAACTGATGAATCCTCTGGATGCGGTTCAGATTGCAGAGGGCACGGGTACGTTTTTTTCCGGCGAAATAAAGAAGCAGGGCTTCGTCTTCATGGTCAACTGCATTCTCCGTACCATAGGATTCGAGCAGCAGGGGCTGACCGGCAGGGTGGCCGAAACATGGCGCAGGTTTTTCCCGGCCTACTGCGGCTTCTCAAGCTACGGCGAGCAGAAAGACCGCCTGAACTTCAACCAGACGCTGCTGGCAATCGTCATAGAGGCATAAGTAAGGAGAGATTTATGGAAAAGACATACAGCAAGAGCGAGCTCGTGCAGGCCGGGCTGGACCTGACGGAAATCCTCATGGGCATGGCGTTCAAGGCGAATGACGGCGACGCGTTCCTGAACAACTACCTGAAGAGCCTCACGTCGGAGGACGGCATATACAAGAAGCAGTCGGACGCCATGCAGAACCTGTCCGACACGACCCGCAAGATAGAGGACACCGCCCACGGCATAATGGAGTCCATACAGGACAGCTCCAGCAAGATCGACGGAATCGCCGCCAAGTTCGCGGAGATGAATCTCAAGATGGAGGCCATACAGGTCAAGCGGCGGGAAATGGACCAGAAGATGCAGGAACTGGAGGACTTCATCAGGAAAATCCAGGGCTTCGTCCAGAACATCCAGAACATTTCGGACCAGACAAACCTGCTCTCCTTCAACGCCTCCATCGAGGCGGCCCATGCGGGAAGCGCGGGCGCGGGCTTCCGCATCATCGCCAACGAGGTCAAGAAGCTGTCCGAGCAGACCCGCGCGACCTCCAACGACATAAAGAAGCACATCGAGGACCTGAGCGGCAGGATCGGCATGGTCATCAAGGGCAACTCCGAGTACGATGACTTCCTGAACACGATAAGGGACATCATGAGCGATTCCAACGAGTCCCTGGTGGGAATCAAGCAGGAATCCCAGGAGAACGCGACCGCAACCGAGAGCATGTACGACGATATAAGGAGGTCCCAGGAGAACCTGGTCAAGTCATCGGGCGAGGTTGAGGAGCAGAACATAAAGCAGGTCAGGGAGATTGCGGGCCACGAGACGGAGGTGTCCATCAGGACAAACGACCGCCTGTCATTCCTGATAGAGCTGACCAAGCTGTTCAACTATATCAAGACACACGACGTAGCCTGAAAAGCAGCAGGCCTGGCTAAAAGCCGCGGGAAATAAAAAAGGGGGCGGAAGCCCCCTTTTTTATTTGCTGTTTGTTTATTTGCTGTTGAACACTATCGCGGCTATGACACCCGGAAGCCAGCCTATGCAGGTCAGGATGAATGTCAGGATAACCGCCCCGCACCCCCTGTCCAGGACAGCGAGCGGCGGGAAAATGACGCACAATATAGCCCTTCCGCAGCCCATAGCTTACCGCCTCTGGACGTAAGAGTCAGCCGGCATTATCGTAATCTCAACACGCCGGTTGGCGGCACGGCCCTCCGACGTGGAGTTGTCGGCAATCGGCTTGGTCCCGCCGTAGCCCCTGGAGCTTATGAGGGACTTGTCAATCCCTATGGAAGTCAGCACGTCCACTATGGTGTTGGCGCGGTCTATGCTCAGCTGCAGCTGGCCCGCGGGCTTGTTCACGTCCGCCGTATGCCCCTCCACCTTTATGGTGTAGTTGCCGCTGGCCAGGACATCCTTTATCTGCGCGGCTATCATGCCCACGCGCTCCTTGTCGCCCGGAAGCAGCTCGGCGGAATCCGCCACGAAGTTCAGGTCCTGCACGGTAATCTGGATGCCGCCGGGCCCATCCTTTATGACCGTCTTGGGAACGATGTCCTCAAAGACGTACTTCAGCTTCTTCAGCTCCACGTAATAGGACGTGCTCTTGTCCGGCGCACTGACCCGGTGGGCTATCTGTTCCTTGCCCAGGAGGATGACGATTTTCCCCTCCTGAAGGAGCTTGAGGTTTGCCGGGACGGTCGCTATGCGCAGGTAGTCGTCGCTGGAAATGACCGGGTCGCAGCGGTAGACGCCGAACACCTGCTCCGCCGTAATCCAGAGGGGGTCGTCTCCAACCCTCTTCTCGAAGTCCTTGTCATGTATGTCGGTGCAGTAGAAGTTGATTCCCTGCTTGGAGGCAATCTTGGGATCCACCATGTTGCGCTCATAGACCAAGGTCATGTTGGAGTCGTAGACCTTGGGGAACAGGCAGGGATCCACAAGGCTCTCAACGAACTCCCCGTGGACGGGCAGTTTGCCCCTCGCGTCTATGACTATCCCCGTGTAGGCGCGGCTGGCGATGCGGGCGATGGGCTTCTGCTGGATGTAGGGGCTCTTGTGCTTGACGAAAAGCGAGCCTATGTCCTCAAGACGTATCGTATGCTCGGTCAGGAGCCTGTCACCCCCGTTCTTGAAGTATGCGGGCGTTTCCTTCGCGTTGTCTATTATGCGGGTCAGCTCCTCCAGCGTCAGCGATCCGTCCAGGACCATGTCGCTCAGGGTCCGCGTGTCGTCCACGTAGATCGACAGGAGGGGGTCCTTTATGAGGACGGGAAGCTCCATCTTTATCTTGTTAACGGCGGCGTTCTTCCCGCTGGGCATGGGGATGCCGGCCTTCACTATATCCATGGAGACATTGGATGAAAAGGTTCCCCGGCTCCAGTCAATCCTGCTGGAGGAAAAGAGAACGGCCTCCGCCTCATCCGCACTCGCGCTGTTCCTGGCGTCCTGCCTGGCCTGCTCCTCGTCGATCTTGCTGTAATAGAGCATGTCGCGGCCGGAGCCTTGCGCCGAAATCCATCCGGCCGGCAGAATCATGGCAAAGAGAGCCATAGCTGAAAGGAGTCTTCTTCTGTTCATTTAAAATGCCTCATTTCATTATCGGAATCCAATCATAAAAGGTTGAATTCTTGCAATAGGTTACGGCATCCCCGGACACGAGCGTCACCCGGCCTGGGGCCGGCGGGCGCAAGCTCAAGTCCGCGTAACTAAGCCATCCGGAAAGGTGTTCTTCAGATATGAGAGACTATATAAGAAGAACATTCGTCCTGGCGGCCCTGCTCGCCGCCTTTGCCAGTTTCCTGAGCGCGGAAAGCTCCGTTAAGCTGCTGAACCGGACGGTCAGCCTGTCCTGGTCGGACAACGTCACGGTGGCCGAAGAAGCGTTCTCCGACGTCCAGGCAGGAGATACCATAGAGATAAAATACAAGAGCATAAAGGCCGACTACCACAAATTCAAGGTCTACGGCGTCGGTTCCTCCGGCTGGCAGCCCCTCGGCTACGGCGGAGTCAGGGGAGCAGGATTCGCGAACGGCGACCTTGAGGTGGACAAAAACTCCGGCTCCGTGGTCATAACGCTGACCGCGGACGATGCGTCAAACCTGAAGAAAGGCGGACTCATAATGCACGGTTACGGGCTTAAGGTGTCCGCCATGACGCTGGCACTGGCCAGCGCCGGCACCCTGACAGTCCCCGCATCCCAGCGTCCCCACAAGCCGAACACAGAGCCCAAGTCCATCTCGGACGGCAAGGCACAGGCCACAGGCCCCGCCGCGACAGGCCCCTTCGCCGAGCACGGCAAGCTCCATGTGGACGGGGCATACCTCTACGACAGCCACAACTCCAGGTACAGGCTCTACGGTCTGTCCACCCACGGCCTTGCCTGGTTCGGCGACTATGTGAACAAAGACGGATTCAAAAGCCTGCGCGACGACTGGAACAGCAACGTCATCCGACTGGCCCTCTATCCCGGCGAGTACAACGGCTACTGCAACGGAGGCAACCAGGAACAGCTGAAGAAGCTGGTCTGTGACGGCATAGACTACGCCAGCTCGCTGGGCATGTACGTCATCGTGGACTGGCATGTCCTCAGCGCCAACCCGAACCAGCACAAGGAGGCCGCAAAGACCTTCTTCGCCGACATATCCCGGAAATACGGCTCCTACGGCAACGTCCTCTATGAAATATGCAATGAGCCTACCGGCTCCGACTGGGACAGGGTGCTCAAGCCCTACGCCGAGGAGCTGATTCCGGTCATCCGGCAGAACGCACCGGACGCAATCGTCATTGTCGGCACCAACACCTGGTCGCAGGAAGTGGACAAGGCCGCCAAGAACCCGATCTCCGCCTACAAGAACATCATGTACACGCTGCACTTCTATGCGGACACCCACACCCAGTGGATGCGCGACCGCCTGGAGACAGCCATAAAGGCGGGGCTGCCCGTGTTCATCACGGAGTTCGGGACATGCGACGCTTCCGGCAACGGCGGCTTCAACCAGGGCGAAAGCCAGAAATGGTTTGACTTCATGAACAAATACGGCATAAGCTGCTGCAACTGGAGCCTGTGCAACAAGGACGAGACGGCAAGCGTCATCAAAAGCTCCTGCAAGAAGCTTTCCGGCTGGAGCGAGGGCGATCTTACCGAATCCGGCCGCCTGATCAGGCAGTATTTCCGCAGCTTGAAGAAATAGCCGCAGTCATGTAAGATTCAGACCATCATGGAAGAAGACAACTATCTTGTGGTATATACGGACGGCGGATGCCACGGCAACCCCGGCCCCGGCGGCTGGGGAGCCGTAATAATCGACGGCAATGACGTGCGGGAGCTTTCCGGCGGCGAAAAGACGACGACGAACAACCGCATGGAGCTGACCGCCGCCATACGCGTGCTACAGACAATCTTGCAGGAAGAACAGTGGTCCGGCAAGACAGTCCGCGTGTTCATAGACAGCCAGTACGTCAAAAACGGCATAACCGGCTGGATAGCCAACTGGAAGCGCAACGGCTGGCGAACGGCCGCCAAAAAGCCCGTCCTGAACCGTGATCTGTGGGAGCAGCTGGACACGCTGGCCGCGTCCCTGTCGGTCCAGTGGGTCTGGGTCAAAGGCCACGCGGGCGTCAAGTACAACGAGATTTGCGACCAGCTGTGCCAGAAGGAAATTGCAAAATTCGAGTAATCATGCTAACATAGGGAAATGTTTCAGAAACGTTTCCCTGTCAGCATAGCCCTTTCCCTCGCATTCTTACTCATCTCTCCCGTACGGGCTTTTTCTCAGGAACAGCTGCCCGACGGCATAGACTTCTGGAGCAACTACGGGTCGGAAGAGCTTTCCCGCACCCTGGCGGAGCGCATGACCGACGAGGAGCTTCTGGCACAGATGTTCATGTTCGGCTGGGCGGGAACGGAGCCAAGCGTCCTGCTAAAGCGCTGGGTAATGGAGCGGGGCCTGGGTTCCGTGAAGGTATTCGGCTGGAACACCGAGGACATCCACAGCGTAGCCCGCTCGGTCAAGACGCTGCAGGAAGAATCCCTCAAGGGCCGCTTTAAGATTCCCCTCTTCGTAGCAACCGACCAGGAGGGAGGCTGGATCCGCCACGTCAAGGGCGAGACCCAGATGACCCCCGGCAACATGGCGATCGGGGCCTCCGGCTACCCGACAGACTCCTATTATTCCGGCTACTACATAAGCCGCGAGATAAAGGCCCTGGGCATAAACATGAACTTTGCCCCTGTCGTGGACCTGTATACGGATCCCAAGTCATCCGTCATAGGCCCCCGCTCCTTTGGCTCCGATCCCGCCAAAGTCAGCATACTGGCAGAAGCATTCTCCAAGGGCAGCATGGACGCGGGCGTCATCCCCACAGCCAAGCACTTTCCCGGCCACGGTGACACCAGCCTGGACAGCCACGGGAAGCTCCCCGTCATAGACATAGACGAGGCCACCTGGAAGCGCAGGGAACTTGTTCCCTTCAAGTTCCTCATAGCAAACAAGATTCCTGCCATAATGAGCGGCCACCTGTCCTTTCCCCAGATACAGGGCGACGGGACGCCCGCGTCCTTGTCCAAGAAGTTCCTGACCACGATACTGCGCGAGGAGATGGGCTACACGGGACTTATAATCACCGACGACATGATGATGAACGGAGCCACCGAGTTCGCCGGAGGACTGGCACGCGCCGTAGGCATGGCGATTGAAGCAGGCAACGACATAATCATATCATCCACCACGCCGGGCCTTACAGAGCGCCTGTGGACGGACAACCTGGCCCGCATGTCGAGTTCCCCGGACTTCCGGGAGCGGGTGACGGACTCTGTCCGCCGCATCCTCAAGGCCAAGCTGGACTACTTCAAGGGG
>CAMNGY010000106.1 GCA_946538795.1 uncultured Treponema sp. | reverse complement strand
CCCGTGGACCCTCTGTAAATCAGGCTTGTCCCGCTGTAGACGGTGCGGAATTCCAGGCCCGGCTCCTTGATGCGCGAGAAGAGGAGCCTTATGGCCTCCCTGCCCATCGCCTTTCCGTGTATGCGGATGGTCGTCAGCGCGGGGCTGACCAGGCGGGACTCCGGGGAGTCGTCAAAGCCGCAGAGGTACATGTCGTCGGGCACGCTTATGCCAAGCTTCCTGAACACGTGCAGCACGTCCATGGCGACGAAGTCATTGGCGCAGATGGTGACGGAGGGAAGCTTGTCCCATTTACGGAAGGACTCCTCCAGGTAGGCAAGGTAGCTCTCGTGGGGCGGGTAGTCCAGCCCCCGGGACGTGCCGGTGATGCAGTATTCGGGGCGGTAGGGCAGGGAGAAGAGCCTGAGCGCGCCCATGTAGGCATCGTAACGCTCGTAGAATGACATGCAGTGCAGGGCTTCCCCGACGAAGGCTATCCCGCTTTTGCCCCGGGCGGCCATCTCCTTCACGAACGCGTAGATGCCGCTCCTGTTTTCCATTAAAAGGACATCCGCAGGGAGCGCTTTGTCCTCGAAGGTGACGGCGGTGTCTATGAAGACAACGGGAAGCCCCAGCGTGCAGAGCATGGCGCTGTAGGCTCCGTGGAACATCTCTACGCAGAAAATCCCCGCCGCCCGCTGCAGGTCGAAATTCGCGGGCAGGGTCAGGTCCTCAAGCTCCTGGGGCATGACCCGGTAGATGGTGAAGCCGTATCCCATCTGGGATGCCTCCTCCTGCATCTCGTCCATCATCTTCGCGGAAAAATGGGAGGCCCCCAGCGCGGATGCGGTCAGCAGCACCAGCTCCTTCCGCTCCTTCTCGGGGCCGCCTGTCTCCGGCTGGGCGAAAAGCTTGTAGCCCATCTCTGCCGCTTTCTTGAGGATAGTCTCGCGCGTCTGGTCGGCGATGATCCCCGTGCTGTTGATGGCCTTGGATACGGTGTTCCTGGAAAGGCCCAGTTCGTTGGCGATGTCCTGTATTGTCACTTTTCCTGCCATACTTTTACTGTAATACATAACAGTGATTGTGTCAAATGCACAATAAATAATTTTTTTGTAAAAATCGATTTTACAGGCATTATAAGGAAAAGAAAGGCTGTTATGCATCAAGTGTAAAAAAAAAGCCGATTTTGCACAATTTTTTCTTGACAAAATGCGTAAGTGCTTTTACAATTTTCTTGAAAATGCAAAAGTGCATTGTGACATTTTTTTACGGAGGACTTTATGAGGTCTAAGACACTAGGCTATATGCGGCAGCACTGGCAGCTGTACGTCATCTTCCTCTTGCCGGCTCTCGCGCTTACCATCATCTTCCGCTACATACCGATGGGCGGAATTCTCATTGCTTTCCAGGACTACAACCCCATACGCGGGCTGCTCTCAAGCCGCTGGGTGGGCTTAAAGCACTTTTCCCGCTTCCTGTCCTCGCCGGATTTCCTCTCATACCTGGCCAACACGCTCAAGCTGAGCGTCTACGGACTCCTGTGGGGCTTCCCGGTGCCGATCATCCTTGCCCTCCTGCTCAACCGCATTCAGAGCAGCGGGGTCAAGCGCAACATCCAGCTGGTACTTTACATGCCCAACTTCGTTTCGGTCATCGTCGTCTGCGGAATCGTCAGGATCATGCTGTCCGTTACTGGGCCGCTGAACCAGTTCCTGGAGACCCAGATCAACTTCATGACCATGCCGGGAGCCTTCCGCAGCATTTACATAGCGAGCGGCATCTGGCAGGGGGCGGGATGGGGCTCCATCATGTACACGGCGGCCCTCTCGGGCGTCAGCCAGGAGCTGAGGGAGGCGGCCATACTGGACGGCGCGAACGTGCTGCAGGAGGTACGCGTGGTGGAGTGGCCTGCCATAAAGGACATGGTGATCATCCAGTTCATCCTTCAGGCGGGCAACATCATGAGCATCGGATTTGAGAAGGCCTTTGCCCTCCAGACAGACCTGAACCTTGCGAGCTCGGAGATTATCGCGACCTACGTGTACAAGAAGGGGCTCCTTGACGGGGACTACAGCTTCTCCACGGCGGTGGGACTCTTCAATACCGTGATAAACGTCATCATGCTCCTTATCGTGAACAAGGTGACCTCAAAGATGAACGACGACCAGGGACTGTAAGGGGGTATGGGAATGGAACAGGCAGCAAAAATGACGCGGGGCCCGCTCATCAGGGCCTCCTGGCAGGACAAGCTCATAATCGGAACAGGATACATACTCCTGGGGGCATTCGTCCTGGCAATCATAGTCCCCATGGTCTACATCGTGGTCGCATCGTTCATAGACCCCGTCACCCTGCAGAACAAGGGGGTGACGATGGACTTCAGCAAATGGACGCTGACGGCATACGAGAGGGTGCTTTCCAACAAGGCCATCTGGACGGGCTTCAGGAACGCCATTGTCTATTCGGTCCTCTTCACGGTTGTGTCCGTTGTCGTGACCATGCTGGCGGCATACCCCATGTCCCGGCCTGACTTCAGGGGCAGGGCCTTCTTCAACGTCATCTTTGTCATCACGATGTTCTTCGGCGGCGGGCTCATCCCCACCTACCTGCTGATAAGCGACATGGGCCTGCTGAACAGCGTCTGGGCTCTCATACTGCCCGGGGCTTTCAGCGTGTGGAACATGATAATCGCCCGGACCTTCTACCGGGGCGTGCCGAAGGAACTGCAGGAGGCGGCCTTCGTGGACGGGGCGAGCGAGCTGACCTATTTCTTCCGCATCCTGCTCCCGGTCTGCACGCCGCTTATCACGGTGCTCGCCCTCTGGCAGTTCGTCGGCATGTGGAACAGCTACTTTGACGCGATGATTTACCTGAACGACGCGGCCAAGCAGCCGCTCCAGCTGGTGCTCCGCTCCATACTTATCCAGAACCAGCCGCAGCCGGGCATGATCGCCGACATGCAGAGCACTGCCGCCCGCGCCCAGCTTGCGGAGCTGCTCAAGTACGCGACGATCATAGTGTCCAGCCTTCCCCTGCTTGTCATGTACCCCTTCTTCCAGAAGTACTTTGACAGCGGGATTATGGCCGGTTCTATAAAGGGATAGATAAAAGAATAGGAAAAAGGATATTCGGAAGAATTCATTTTTTGGAGGATATATATGAAAAAGATGATGAGAATGACATGCCTTGCCGCCCTTGCGCTGGCAGGCTCGGTGCTCTGCGGCTGCGGCGGCAGGCAGCAGGGCGCGCTTAACAAGGGCGAGGGAGAGCAGGGGGATCCCGCCACTCTCGCCTTCCCGCTCAAGGAGAAGGTCGTGCTGACGGGCATGACGAGCTTCCCGGCGAACACGGAGTCCGACCCCAACAAGCGGACGATTTTCCGCCGCCTGCAGGAAAAGACGAACGTTGAGATAAAGTGGACCGCCATGCAGGGCGACCAGTGGAACGACAAGATTACGCTTGCGATGGCCAACCCCAAGACACTCACGGACTTCGTTTTCACGGCGAACTTCAATGACTCCAGCCTGCTCAAGTATGCAGACCAGGGCATCATCATTCCCCTTGAGGGGTATATAGACGCTTACATGCCAAACCTGAAGGCGGTGTTCGACAAATACCCGGAGTACCGCGCGATGTGCACGGACTCCGAGGGGCACATCTGGGCCCTGCCCTGGATCGAGCAGCTCGGCTCAGGCAAGGAGGCCATCCAGGTCATAGACAACATGAGCTTCATCAACAAGAAGTGGCTGGATTTCCTGGGCCTTCCTCTCCCGACGAACACGGACGAATTCGAGAAGACGCTCGTCGCCTTCCGTGACAATGCCGCGCGGATTCAGAAGCAGTTCAACATAGACGGGAGCATCATCCCCATGTCATGCATCATGAACGACGGAGGGCAGGACCCCTTCGTGCTCATCAACGGCTTCGGCGAGGGCTACGGGGATGCGGACAAGGGCCGGCACATCGCCGTCACGGACAGCCGCAAGGTCATCTGCAGCGCCAACCAGGAAGGGTTCAGGAAGGGCTGCGAATGGCTGCACCGCCTGTACGAGCAGGGGCTGATTGACCCGGAGTCATTCACCCAGGAGTGGTCCACCTACGTGTCCAAGGGCAAGTCCGGCAGGTACGGTGTCTGCTTCAGCTGGGACGTTGCGAACATCGCGAACCTGACGGACTGGGTTCCCCTTCCCGTGCTGACCGCCGACGTGCGCAATCTGACCGCCCAGAACGGGTCTTTCACGAGCGGATTTGACCGCGGCCGCTGCGTCGTCACGGCTGTTGCGAAGAAGCCTGCCCTCGTCTGCGCCTGGCTTGACCAGATGTACGACCCCTTCCAGTCCCCGCAGAACAACTGGGGGACTTACGGCGAGGACGATGACTTTGACATCTTCGTGCTCGGCGAGAACGCCTCCGGCAAGACCATGCTCAAGCATGCCCCGCTCGGTGACGCTTCCCCCGTGGAAGTTCGCGAGGCCGAGTCCGTCAACGGCCCCCTCGCCATACTGGACGAGTACTACGGCGTGTACGTCACCTGCCCCGATGACGCGCAGTACCGCCTGGACTGGATCAAGGACTACTACACGCCCGACGTGAACGAGAAGTACGTGTACCCCAACGTCTTCATGACGCGCGAGGACACGGAGAAGCTTTCCACCCTGCAGGCGGACATAAGCAAGACGATCAACGCTGTCAAGTCCGACTGGGTGATGAACGGCTTCAGCGACCAGGACTGGCAGGCTTTCTGCAAGAAGCTGGACTCCTACCACCTGGACGACTACCTGGCCCTCTACCAGAAATATCTTGACGCATACTACGCGTCGATGGGGAACTGATATGAGCGGGCGACTGCAAGACGCACGGGATTACGAGCGTAAGGCGGCCGCCCTCATCCGGGAGGATGAGCGGCCCGCGTTCCACCTGACTCCCTGCTGCGGCTGGATGAATGACCCGAACGGTTTCTCGTATTATGGCGGGAAATACCACCTGTTCTACCAGTACAATCCGTACGGCATGCACTGGGCCACCATGCACTGGGGGCACGCCGTCTCGGAGGACCTCTTGCGCTGGGAATACCTTCCTGCCGCATTGGCCCCGGATGCCCCCTATGACTGCGACGGCTGCTTTTCTGGCAGCGCGACCCGGCTGGACGACGGCAGGCAGCTGCTCATGTACACCGGGGTCAGGCAGGAGAAGCTTGCGGACGGGGGCATACGCGACGTGCAGGTCCAGTGCCTGGCCACAGGTGACGGAGCTGACTACAAGAAGTACGAGGGGAACCCCGTCATAAGCTCTTCCATGCTGCCTGAGGGAGCGAGCACCGCCGATTTCCGTGACCCCAAGATATGGCGGAAGTCAGACGGCAGTTTCTGCTGCGCAGTGGCCAGCCGGGCCGCCGACGGGAGCGGGCAGATCCTTCTGTACGAGAGCGGGGACGGTTTCCGCTGGAGCTTCTGGAAAGTGCTGGCCGGGAACCACGGCAGGCTCGGCAGGATGTGGGAATGCCCTGATTTCTTTTCCCTGGACGGAAACCAGCTCCTGGTCCTCAGCCCGCAGGATATGGTCGCGGACGGCGAGTACCACAGCGGCAACGGGACTGCCTGCATCATCGGGGATTTCGATGAGAAGACGGGCTGCTTCAGGGAAAGGCAGAACCAGTGCATCGATTACGGGATTGATTTCTACGCGCCACAGACCGTGCTCGCGCCGGACGGCAGGAGGATCATGATTGCCTGGATGCAGAACTGGGACGGATGTGCCATACGGGAAGGCGGCGCGTGGTCGTCGCAGATGACGCTGCCCCGCGAGCTGTCCGTCCGCGACGGGAGGCTGATTCAGCAGCCTGTGCGCGAGCTGGAAAGATTCCGTGGCGCGAAGCTTGCGGGCGGGGAATTCTGCTTCAGCGGCGAAAAGCGGCTTGAGGGCCTGCATGGAAGGCTCGTGGACATGGAGCTGGACATCAGGCCTGATGCCGGGGATTCCCCCTGCCATGTGTTCCGCATAAGGCTTGCCGAAGGATTGGGCTTCCACACGGACATCGTGTACCGCCCCTATGAGGGCACGCTCAGCCTGGACCGCCGCTTTTCGGGCAGCCGACGCGCGTTGCTGCACGTGCAGGAAAGCCGCCTGTTCCGCACGGAGCCGGGGCTCCGCCTGAGGGTCGTGCTTGACAAATACAGCATGGAGGTCTTTGCCAACGGCGGGGAGCAGGTGATGACGGCAGTCTTCTACACG
>CAMNGY010000105.1 GCA_946538795.1 uncultured Treponema sp. | reverse complement strand
ATGAAGATAAAGAGCGTCGCCATCGCCGCGATGGACCTGATGGAATACGCCCTGCATGGCAGCGACTCCACGCCGCGGCACATCTCCATAACGCCGTCGATCGTCGTGCGCAAGTCCTGCCGCCAGCTCTAGCCCAAGCCCGGCAAGCATTGCACGCCGCACCCCGAATATTGAATTTTCTCCCGCCCTGCCCTATAATTGCCACGTATGAAAGAACACAAGAAGGCAAAAACCGTCTTCCTCTCCCTGGCAGCCCTGACTCTGGCGGCGGGCCTCTTCTGCCTGGGCGTGAACCTATATATAGTCGCCTATGCCCGCCCCTACGTCTACAAGGACGTGAATTCCCTTCCATATAAATACACGGTCATCCTGCCGGGCGCAAGGGTCTACAGCAACACCGTCTCCCACGTAGTGGCCGACCGCATAGAAGGAACGCTCCGATGCATTGACGCAGGCAAGGCAGAGCGGATTCTCGTGTCAGGGGACCACGGCCGCAAGAACTATGACGAGGTGAACCAGATCCTCGCCTACATGAAGCGGGTCTACGGGACGGCAGACGACATAATCTTCCTGGACCACGCGGGCTTCTCCACCTACGAGACCGCCTACCGGGCCAGGGACGTGTTCTGCGTCAAGGATGCAATCATCGTCACACAGAAATTCCACACATACCGGGCGGTCTACATTGCCCGCAAGCTGGGCCTGGATGCCGTCGCGCTCGAGGCCCCGGAGCTGTTCCCCTATACCGGAAGGATTCGGGCCAGCTGGGCCGTCCGGGAGACGCTCGCGCGGGTCAAGGCCTTCATCAACGTCGCGAGGGGCGCGAAGCCCACATACCTCGGCGAGCAGATTCCCATCACCGGGGACCCCGCAGCAAGCCGGGACTGATCACAAACAAGCACACAGCCGCAAGCTCCGCCTCACAAAGTTCCGGCTAAACCCAGCTATTTACTTGTAAAATTAGCTAAAACATGCTAAACTGTTTAGCATGGACAAGGAAAACGAAGTCCGCCACAAGGTACGACTTGCGGACATAGCGGAAAAGTTGGGAGTCAGCATCGTCACCGTCTCAAAGGCAATCGCCGACAAGGACGGGGTAGGAGACGAACTAAGGACCAGGATAAAGGAGATGGCCTATCAGATGGGCTACATCCAGAAGTCCCGCCAACCTCAGAACGTCCGGAAGGAAGGCTCCACAGGAAACATAGGCGTGGTCATACCGTCTCACTTCTTTGAGCGCAGCAGCTCATTCTACTGGACCATGTACAATGCAATCTCAAAGGAGCTTATTTCCCGCGGCTACTACGCCATAATGGAGCAGCTTGGAAGCAAGGAGGAGTTTGACCTGATACTCCCCCAGGTGGTACGGAACCACAAGGTGGACGGAATCATCCTCCTGGGACAGACCAGCGAGGACTACGCAAGGTTCTTTTCCAAGCATTACAGGAACAACGTCTTCCTGGACTTCTATATAGATGACAGCGACAGCGACTCCGTGACGACCGACAACTTCTACGGCGAATACCAGCTGACCCGGCACCTGATAAGCCAGGGACACAGGAACATCCTCTACGTCGGAAACTTCAACGCCACGACAAGCATAACCGACCGTTTCATGGGTTTCATGAAGGCCATGCTGGAGAACGGGTTTCATGTGGACGTGGGAGACATCATAAACGACAGGAACCAGAAGGGCCTGTACGAGCCTATCAAACTCCCCGACAGCCTGCCGACTGCATTCGTGTGCAACTGCGATGAGACAGCACGGCGCCTGATTTCCCTGCTGAAGGAGAGGGGCCTTTCCGTCCCGCGCGACATCTCGGTGGTGGGCTTCGACAACTTCCAGTCAGACGGACAGGATCTGGAGCCTGTGCTGACGACGGTAGAAGTCGACTCCACCGCAATGGCCAGGACCGCCGTGGACATACTGATCAAAAAGATAGCGGGCGAACCATACACCCACGGGCACACGGTGATAAGCGGCCGGATCCTGCTCAGGGATTCCGTGCGGAAAATCAATCAGGAGGCATGACGATGGATGACAAGATTTTTGCGGAACTGCGGGACGAGCTGACAAATGATATCCTCCCCTACTGGAAAAAATGGGCATGCGACAAGGAAAACGGGGGCTTTTACGGCGCAATAGGCAACGACAACAAGGGAGATGCAAATGAATGGCGGGGCATAGTGATGGTGAGCCGCTTCCTCTGGTCATACAGCGCGGCAGCCCGCCTTTCAGGAAGCTCCGCATCAAGACCCGAAGCATCTTCCTGCATGGACATGGCAGACTGGGCCTATTCTTATATGATGAAGAACTTCCTTGACATCCACAACGGGGGTATGTTCTGGTCTGTCCGGCCGGACGGCAGCCCCCTCGTCAGCCGCAAGCAGATTTACGGGAATGCCTTCGCCCTGTATGCCCTGTCCGAGTATGCCGCCGCGACAAAAGAAATTCCGGGCAAGGAGGAGTCCGCCCGCTACATCATGGGAGAGGCCCTGCGGCTCTTCTCTTTCCTTGAGGACCGCGCGCTGGACAGGGAATACGGCGGCTACTGGGAAGCCCTGAGCCAGGACTGGAAGCCCACGGCGGAAACCAAGCTGAGCGACAAGGACATCGACTGCGACAAGTCCATGAACACGAACCTGCACGTAATGGAAGCCTACGCGAACCTGTTCCGAACGCTGCCCCTCGTATGCCCGGAAAAAAAGGCGGAGCTTGAGCAGCTTAGGAAATCCCTTGAAGCCCTCGTGCGCGTCCACGTGGACAAGATACTTGACAGGAAGGACTGGCACCTGGACCTCTATTTCAACAAGGACTGGAGCCGGACGGGCAGGGACGAAATCTCATACGGACACGACATAGAAGCCAGCTGGCTCATCTGGGAAGCCACGGAGCTGCTGAATGATGCGAAGCTCAGGGACTACGTGCGCCCCGTTGCCATCGCCATAGCGGACACGGCCCTGCGAGAGGGATTTGACAAAAGCACAGGAGGCTTCGAGGACAAGCTGGAGCCGGACGGCAGCCGGAGGACTATCCGCGTCTGGTGGAACCAGGCAGAGGCAATCAACGGTTTCTACAACGCATGGGAAATGACCGGCGACGAAAAATATAGGACCGCCGTAGAAAAGGTCTGGGCCTGGGTCAAAGCATTCCAGCTGGACAAGCAGAACGGCGAATGGTTCCAGGAAGTCACAAAAGAAGGCAAGCCCTGCCTGGATCAAGTGAAAGGCGGAAACTGGAAGACCTCCTACCACAACGCCCGCTGCTGCATGGAATTGCTTCGCCGGAGCGGAAAGTAGGACAAAAGGGCACGGGGCAAGGAGAAACGGCAGAAACAATGGGTGTTTTTTTTAATCCAAGCAATAGGCTGATGAAGCAGGATGTGCAGTCGAAAATTTACATTGACAAATCACTTTTGATTAAAGAACTGAATGCCCTGATAAATACAAATGACAATTTCCTCTGCGTTTCCCGCCCGCGCCGCTTCGGAAAGTCCATGGCAAGCAATATGCTCGCCGCTTACTACTCAAAAGGCTGCGACTCCAAGGACATTTTTTCCAAGCTCAAAATTTCAAAAGAAGAGAACTGGCAGGAAAACCTGAACGCCTTTAACGTAATCCAGATGGATTTGAACGGCTTCTACCATAGCATCAAGAATCCTGACGACCTCATCCCGGAAATGACAAAAGCCATTGTGTCCGAAATGAAAGCCGAGATTTATGATGCAGGTCTGGATGAAAATGACACCCTTCCTTCCGCAATAATGAAAGCATACAACAAGACTGGCGAGACATTCATCCTGATTTTTGACGAATACGATGTACTTGTACGTGAAAAAGCAAAGCCCTCGATTTTTGAAAGCTACCTCGATTTTCTGAGCAGCCTTTTCAAGAACAACAACATAAAAGCAGCTATCTCACTAGCCTACCTCACGGGAATCCTGCCGATTGTGCGCTCTCCACGACCATACGCCCCTGCTTTGGTCGTGCAGTCCAAGATGAACGAATTTGACGAGTATTCCATGACCAACGCCCGCTCGCTCGCTCCGTTCGCAGGCTTCACCGAAGAGGAAGTCCGCTCTCAGTGGATTTTATCGATAAAAAACTCAACTGATTATGCAAAGGTAATGGAACTGGTAAACGACAGCAAGAATCTATTGCAGCACACGCTTGATAGTGATACTGACTATGTGGCACAAAGCCTTACAAACGCGCACATGCGCTCAACGAATCCATTGACATACAACAATGAGGCTTCCTTCCAGAGCGCAATCGGCCTCGCATATTTTTACGCGACCGCACAGTACACAATCATCAAAGAACTTCCCACAGGCAAAGGCTATGCCGATGTCGCGTTCATTCCTTTTGTCCCGAATCTCCCTGCGATTATCATCGAGCTAAAAAACAACAAGTCAGCTCAAAGTGCGCTAAAACAGATAAAAGAGCGGAAATACGACGATGCGCTTTCCAACTATCGGGGAAACATGCTCTTCGTGGGTATAAACTATGATGAAAACACAAAGAAGCACGAATGCATCATAGAGAAAATATGAAAAAATGAAAGGTTATGCGGACAAGGCGAGTCCCCGCCCGCCTATGCCGCAACCCGCCCCTGCGAGAACACCCAGACCAAGGCGCCGCTCTTTATCAGGATATACAGGCCCAGGGCCACAAAGAGAGCCGGGACAATCACACCTTTGGATTCTTCTATATAGTTGCGGATGGACTCCGCGCTTATAACCGATATTGCTATGACGCACCATGCGGCCTGCATCACGCCGAACACGACGCATGAGATGACAAATTCCCTCCCGCTCAGGCTGGGAAAGAAGGATGCATATACCGCTATGTTGTCCCCCCCTCCCGCCAGCGTTACCAGGAGGGCCTCCAGCAGTATGACGGCGAAGGAAAGCGAGCGCAGCACGAAAGCGGGCTGCGAATCTCTGCCCCTGTCTTTCTCGCCCACAAGTTCCCTCACCGCAAAGCGGACTCCTATGACAATCGGGAGGAATCCCAGCAGGCCCAGAATCTGCCCGCACGGCAGCATGCCCAGAACGGACGAGGCCAATTTTCCCGCGGCAACAAGCAGAAACAGGCCCAGGAATTTTCCCAGGACCACCGCCGTTTTCTCCGGGAAGCCACGCACCTTGCTGAACAGGATGAACATGACAAGCAGGTCATCCATCTCGGTCGTGACGAAGGCTATGAGCGATGCGGTTATGACCAGTCCCATGTCGCCAGGATTATTTTTCCACCGGGCGGTAAAAGAACTTTGCCCTCCCCCGTCCGCCCTGCTCCTTGCGCAGCTCGAAGTCGTCGTCCAGGTCCTCGATCAGCTCAGTCAGCTTCCTTGCCCCGTAATCCACGGGGTCAAAGCCGGGATCCTGCCTCTTGAAGAAAGACCCGGCCGCGCTCACGTCGGCCCATCCGGAATCGTCGGCATACTTGTCGTAGGCGGTGTTCAGGAGCTTGTAAATCTTGCGGAACTGCTTGTCGCTCATCGTGTCCACCGTGCTGCGCATGAAGAAGCCCTTCCTCCTGTGCTTGGCCGGCTTTTTCTTCAGCTTCTCCTCGGCGAGCTTGGCGGCCTCCTCCACGGCGGCCTCCTCCTCCTCGTTGGACAGGTTCTCTATGTATATGAAATCGTCGCAGGCGGACACGAAGGACTGGGGCGTCTTCTTCTGCCCCACGCCAAAGACGTAAATCTGGCTTTCCCTCAGGCGGGTCGCCAGCTTGGTAAAGTCGGAGTCGCTTGAGACCAGGGCGATGGAATCATACTTGTCCGTATACAGGAGGTCCATCGCATCTATTATCATCGCGGAATCGCTTGAATTCTTGCCCTGCGTGTAGGCGAACTGCTGCACGGGGATAATCGCGTTGTCGTTCAGCTCGTACTTCCAGTTCTTGAGCGTGTCCAGGGAGAAGTCCCCGTAGGCCCGCTTGGTGATGATGTGCCCGTGCACCGCGATCTCCTGCAGTATCGCGCGGAGCTTCTTGGGCGGGGTGTTGTCCGCGTCAATCAAAACGCCTATGTTTTTCTGTTCGTTGTCGTCTAACATATCTCAGTCCTTTTGAGGGCTTTCCCCGGCCTGTCAGTTGCCGGTGCCCACGATCTTGTTGAAAATCCTGTCCAAATCTTCCTGTGAAAAATAGTCTATGACCAGCTGTCCCTTGTTCCAGCTGCCCTTCAGCTGCACTTTGGTTCCGAGGGACTCTATGAACTTCTGCTCCAGGTCGGCATAG
>CAMNGY010000104.1 GCA_946538795.1 uncultured Treponema sp. | reverse complement strand
GTCGTCCTTGTTCTTGAACTCGGTCATCGTGTTCATGTACATCGTAACGTTCACGTCCACGCTCTCGCCCGCCAGCATGCGGATGACGTCGTCCTTTGTGCCGTCAAAGTTTGCCTGGATGCGGTCGGAGATGACGGCATAGGTCGAGGTCTTGCTCCAGTAGTTCTCGCACCTGCCGCCTGCCAGTGACTTGACCACGGACTCGGGGTTGTAGATTTCGAAGCCCCGTTGCCGGTAACCGTCGTACCATCTTTTGTATTCCTCAAAGTCTGCCCCGTGCTCCTTGCAGAGGGCCTGTACCTCCGAAGCGGTGAAACCGATGAACTCCGCCAAATTCCCCGCATCGAGTATCGTGTATTCCTCGAAGTTGTTCAGCTTGGACTGGATTCTGTCGCGCACGACCGGCAGGATTCCCGTGATGTAGGCGAGGGCGATTGCCGGGCGCAGGGTATTGCTCTTGAAAAGCCCGTTCAGGAAGCCCAGGTACTGGTCGAAGAGCTGCCGGCTGACGCTCTCCCTCACGAGCACGTCGTACTCGTCTATGATGACGACGAACTTCTCTCCCAGCTTCGAGTAGGCCCTGAGGATGCAGTCCCCGACGGAATCCTCGTGGCTGAAGGCGAGCCCCAGGAACTGGGCCGAAAACTCATCTATAATTTTGTCCTGCAGGGCGTCAAGGAGCCTGTCCTTGTCCCGCGCATTCTGGTACTCGCTGTTCAGGTCGATCTGAATCACGTTCAGCTTATTCAGGTACGTCTCGAAGCAGGGCTCCCGGCTTATTCTGTAGGGGGCAAACAGCTGGCGCGAGTCGCAGCCCTTGGAATAGTAGGCCGACAGCATGTTGCCCGCTATCGTCTTTCCGAACCTGCGGGGGCGGGACACGCAGACGTATGTGTTGTCCGTCTCCATAAAACGGTTCAGGACCTTTATCATCATCGTCTTGTCCACATAGATGTCTCGCTTCGTCGTTCTCGTGAAATTTTCGTTGTTCGGGTTCAGGTAGATTCCCATTGACTTCTCCCCAAAGATGGTTTCAAGCCAATTCTAATCTATTTTATCCAAAATGACTACTCCTTGCCATGTTCTCTTATTATCTCAAGAAGCTTTTCAGCACACTGCTGCCAGGACAATACCTCCACCCCATCGCTTGCAGGGGCGGAACCGGCATCATCCAAGGAAATCCATTCGGTGACTTTCTCAGCAAGGTCTTCGGGTCTTTCGCCAGAAAAATATAATGCTCCGTCACCAGCGACCTCCCTGAATACAGGAATATCCCTAAGTATAAGCTTGCAGTGCTTGGCAGCAGCTTCCACAATTCCCAGACCAAAGCCTTCTATGAGGGATGCAAAAATCAATGCGTCAGCCCTTTCATACAGGGCGTTGAGGGCATCATCCCCCATGTTGTTAAACCAAAAGAACCGTTTTCCCTTCTCCGGGTGCACTTCTATCTTTTTCAGAAGGTCATCAACAAGCCATCCAGCTTTCCCGACGAAAACCAAGTTCACGTCCTGACCGCCTTTCCAAAGCAGGTCAAAGGCATCCAGAATTTGGCCGTGCATTTTCCGTGGCTCAAGAGTGGAAACAACGATGAAAGTCTTCCTGCTCCCAAACTCCTCAAACTTCTTGTCGCTTTCATGAGAAGCTGAGATACCGAATTTCTCATCAAAATCACTTCCCAGATGGACATAGCTTTCCAAAAAGTTTTTTCGTACGCTTATACTGTGTTTTTCCCTCCATGCCTTGAAGTCATCCATCGTAAATTTTGAAATTGCGATAAACCCGCTGAAATGCGTTATAGCCTCCAAGTAATTCAAATACATCCGGCCAAAACCAAAGAACTCAGGATAATGATAAGGAATGAGGTCATACAAGAAAACGTAAACCCTGACGCCCCGGTTAACGAGCTTCTCAAGGAATGCTTTCTTGTGAAAAACCGAAGGCATGTCCAGTCCCAGGAACAGAAGGACATCGCCATCATGGAAAGCGACGATATCCTCTGCCCTCACACATTCTTTCCCGTGATAAACGAAATCCGACGTGTCGGCCTTAATGGACTTGCTGAAATCAGGCTCGGAATAGACAGGTATAATGTCGGAAAAACCGCTTGAATCCTTCAAGTTCATAAGCTTTTTGCCAAGAGAATATTCTACCCGCTGGATTCCCGTGACACGCTCTATGTCAAGACAGTCGGTTACGTCTACGTAGAGTTTTTTTCTTCTTGGAATGCTGCTGTCACAGAATGACAGGGCCATCTTATGGATAAAGGAGGGATCTGCTGGAAGACTCTGGAAGTCCCTGAACCCCCGCAAACAGGGATTACAGGCAAATGCTTCCTTAGAGATATCTTTGTGCCCCCGCAAAGCAAGGAATGAATAAATTTCAGAGGCCGCTTTTTTATGTTCCCCACCGCTTACTGAAAGGATGTCTTTTTCATTGCGCCCAGTTTGGTTAGCCAGTTTTTTTCTCAGGGATGCGCTGGCAACAAACAACCCATCGCATTTCCTGCAATATTCAATAACGGAGTCAAAATCGAACGGAGATTTCTCGCACAGCATGCCGAACCTGAATTCGGAACCTCCGGCATCGCCTGCGCCCTGAGCATTCTCTATCTCAAGCCAATCCTTCTGACTGAAGAAATCCCATATCACATCTGCCTTAAGCTGGTGCGAAAACCATTCATGAAAATACGCCTCGGCCTTGTTTTCGCCAGAATTTGTGCGTACAGGAGAAGTCTCCGGATACCAGTTCCACACCTTTATATTTTTCTGAGGCAAAAAACCAAAAAATTCTTCTCGCAAGGCCCTGCAAGAAGCCTCTGAAGAACCGTCAAGCAAAAGAAAAAAATCATCGCCGTCTTTCTTCATACCCAAGAAAGCCTTGACCACATTCATCGCAAACAGGTATTCATCCTGACGGTTATATACTTTCGTCTGTATTCCCTGCATGTCAATTACAATGCGCATCATTATCCCTCCGGCTTCCTTCAACAAGCTGATTCAATTCTCTTACGGACGTTGTCATAGAAATAAATATTACATCCGCTTATACCACAATCCTGTAAATCCTTGAAAATTTTCAGGTAGCCCCTCTGCACGGTTATAAGGTATTTTGCCTTTGGATATTTCTTTATGCATTCCTCATGAGCATAGACAGGAATACCGCCATATTGTTTTTCTGGATATGAATTGTCACATATAGCAATCAGATTGCAATTATTGCTTTCATGCACGTCATTAAAAATAGCCTGACCGACTTTCCCGATCCCGTACAAAACAAGCATGTCTTTCATGAAAGAAGAAAATATCAGCCTGCCACGCATTTCATTGTCCAGCTCGGATTTAATTTCGTTCTTCAGTTCGGATTTCAGCTCGTTCTTCAGTTCGGACTTAATCATATCTTTCATGCAGGTGATATTTTTCCCGCTCGCCTCAATTCCTAACGAAATCTCGGCTATAATTCCCTCAACTTCTTGAGGCATTGTTGCAGGAGTTGTGGCCGCAACAGGGGAAGAGTCCGATTCCTGTCCGGCAACTTTCGGATGCGGAATTTTAAGGCCGTCCTCTTCATATCCATTTTTATCCATAATGTCTGTCTCCTCAATATGCTGAAGCAACTGTATAAATTCATCTTTATGGGCTGAAAGCGTCATATCGGGCAGCCTTTTCAGCTGGCCCTCAACAATCTGCTTTCTATATACTTCGTCATGCACGAGCTTGTCTATTTCTTTGCATACAGCGTCCGGGTCCTTCGTGTCAACCAGAATTCCTGCGGTACCCATCGTATCGGGAACGGCGGCAGCCTTGTATGCTATCACAGGTATTTTCCTTTGGAAGGCTTCAAGGACAGGAATACAGAATCCTTCGTGCTCGCTCATGCACAGGAAAACATCTGCCGACTTGTAAATCGCGTTACGTTCCTCATCGCTTATATGACCCGTGAGCACGACATTCTTTACGCCGTGCTCTTCAATGTAAGAAACGACCGCTTCTTTGTAGCTTTCTGGTGAACCGCTTCCAATCAGTATCAGACGGGAGTCAGCGTCATAGTTCCTGTTATAGAAATTGAATATCCTGATTATGTCCTCAGTCTTCTTGTTCGGAGCAATGCGCCCCGTAAAAAGGATATTCATTCCATTGTCATTGAATTTTTCAAAAGTAGCAGCATCGTAAGGCTTGTCAACATCAGGCAGTTCGTACAGGGGAAAAACGCTTATATCATCAGCCTTCCAACCGTAATCCATGAGAATCCTTTTGGAAAATTCCGAAGGCGTTATGGCATGCATATATGTACCTGCGGTGAATTCTATGTCACTGTATGCAGCCGCACAAGTTGCATAGGCCTCATAATTCCAGTCCCTGAAAAACTCCGGAGGCGTGACGTTTTGGAATATGAGGATTTTCCTGCACGGAATCCTTTCCACAAGAGTATTCAGTCTGGAACCTGTGCCATAATGATATATGACTATGTCGTCAGGGGCAAAACCATAATCCAGAACATATTCCATATTGGTTATGCCTTTGCCTGCGACGCGTGGATCAAGATATGAGCCGACCAATGCCTCGTTAGGAATGCCGCATGCGTCCAGCAGCCGTTTCACAAAAAACAGGCAGTTTGACATGCCGTCGCCATATACAAGGTTCACAATTATTTGTATTACTTTCATAAATACTCTCTTTTATTTGTTTTTAATCTTTCCACGTTCATTAATTTTTTATATTCTTGTACTTTTCCGCCACTACCTTCACGTCCTGCGCATGGTCTCTGTCCGCAATGAGAATGTAGCCGTCGCTTTCCACGACGACAAGGTTCTCCACGCCGACAAGGGCAACGGGCTTCCTCGCGTTGACGTAGCAGTTCTTTGCTTCGTGCGCCACGGCTGGCGTCCTGAACGCGTTGCCGTCCGCATCTTTCCGGCTTATGCCGTACAGCGCGTCCCACGAGCCGATGTCGTCCCAGCCCGCGTCCAGGCTGACGATTTTGCCAAGCCGGGTTTTCTCCATCACCGCGTAGTCTATGGAATTCCCCTTTATGCGGGAGAAGGATTCCGGGTCAAGCTTCAGAAAGTCCCCGTCAGCAACGGCGTTGCGGAAGCTCTCCCGCACAAGGCCGCACATGTCGCCGTCCAACCGGGCCAACTCGTCAAGGAATGTGCCCGCCCTGAACACGAACATTCCGCTGTTCCAGCAGTACTCCCCGCTCGCGACATATTCCCGCGCCCTCGCGGCGTCAGGCTTCTCCACGAATTTCTCCAGGATGCGCGCTCCGCCCTCCTCCGGCCCGGAGGCCTTCACGTAGCCGTAGCCCGTCGCGGGGAATGCAGGGACGATCCCGAAGGTGACCAAGAAGCCCTTCTCCGCCTGTCTTGCGGCGACGGCCACGGCCTTGCGGAACGCCTCAGCGTCACGTATCACGTGGTCGCTCGGCAGGACAACCACGACGGCGTCCCTGTCGGCCCTCACCGCCGCAAGGCAGGCCGCCGCAATGGCCGGGGCCGTGTTTTTTGCAACCGGCTCGACTATTATCGTCGGCCTCTTTTCCGAAACCTCGCCTATCTGCCGGGCAACGAGGCCGGCGTGGGCACCGCCGCAGCTTACGACCGGGGCCGCCGTCTCAAGGCCCTCCAGCCGCAGCAGGGTCTCCTGTATCATCGTCCTGTCCGAAACAAGGGGCAGGAACTGCTTGGGGCGGTCTGCGGTGGAAAGCGGCCAGAGCCTGGTCCCTGATCCCCCGGACAGTATCACTGGTGTTATGGTCATCTTCCGTTTACCTCTGGTGCAGGAACTTCTCGGACTTCACGTACTCCATGTCGTGCGCCACCATCAGGCGGACAAGCTCCTTGAACGGGGTCTTGGTGGGGTTCCAGCCCAGCTTCTCCCTGGCCTTTGTCGGGTCCCCAAGCAGGGTCTCAACCTCGGCGGGGCGGAAGTAGCGGGGGTCCACTTCTATCACGGCCCTTCCCGTCGCCTTGTCGTAGCCCTTCTCGTCCACGCCCTCCCCGCGGAATTCCAGCTCCATACCGGCTTCCCTGAATGCAAGCGTGCAGAACTCGCGGACGGAGTGCTGCTCGCCCGTGGCGACCACGAAGTCGTCGGGCTTGTCCTGCTGCAGGATGAGCCACATGCACTCCACGTAGTCCCTCGCATAGCCCCAGTCGCGCAGGGAGTTCAGGTTGCCCAGGTAGAGCGTCTTCTGAAGGCCCTGCGCGATGCGGCTGGCGGCGAGCGTTATCTTGCGGGTGACGAAGGTCTCGCCCCGCC
>CAMNGY010000103.1 GCA_946538795.1 uncultured Treponema sp. | reverse complement strand
GCCTACGTCATTTCGGCCCGCAACCTGACCAAGAGCGTCAACGCCCAGCTTACGCGCTTGACCGACGGCGTCGTGAGCCAGGGCAGGGACATAAACGAGAAGAACCTGACCTCCCTCCGCTTCCTCGCGGAGCTGGACGCGGTCAAGGACGAGAACATTCCCCTGGCGGAGAAGAGCCGCCTGTTCACGGGGATAGTCTCCGCCCTGGGGGGCAGGTACGAGAACGTCGCCTTCTATGACCGCGAGGGCAACTGCATCACCGCCGACGGCCGCCTCCTGAACATGAAGGAGAGGGACTACTTCACCGAGCCGATGGCCGGCAGGGAATACGTCTCGGACCCCCTGTTCAGCCCCGCCGTCAACGGCATCCTGCAGAGCTACAGCGTCCCCGTCCGCGGCAGGAACGGCCAGCCGATGGGCGCGATCGTCATGCTCGTCAAGGAGAACGCCCTCCTGGACGTCATCAAGGACATAGATTTGGGCGGGGGCATGCACCCCTCCGTCATAAACCACAAGGAGCGCACCACCGTCGCCAACGCGAACGAAGGCACGGACGAGTCCGGGAACGGCGAGCTGGACGACAGGTCGGGCCTGGGCCTCGTGCTGAACCACATCTTTGAGGGAAAGGAAGGGATAGAGGACTTCGTTGACCCCAATATCAAGGCGCACCTCATAGCGTCCTACAAGAAAGTCCCCGGGAGCAACTGGACGGTTTTCTCGGTCGCCCCCTACGACTACTACTTTGCGGGGCACGTCGCCATGAGGCACGCCATCATCATCATGATGGTCCTCATAGTGCTCATCGCCGCCGCAGTCATAGGGGTCCTCGTCACCATGCTCTTCAAGCCGCTCAAGGTCGTCAAGGAGTCCATCACCAGGATTGCCAGCGGCAACGCCGACCTGACACAGCGCATCCCGGACGCGACGAACGACGAGGTCGGCGACGTGGTCAAGGGCTTCAACAGCTTCGTGGAGAAGTTGCAGGGCATCGTCACGCACCTCCAGTCCACCAAGGGAACGCTGAGCCTCGCGGGAGAGGACATGGGAGCGACCGCCCAGGACACGGCGGCGGCCATCACTCAGATAATCGCGAACATAGAGAGCGTCCACCGGCAGATAGTCAACCAGAGCGCGAGCGTCGAGGAGACAGCCGGCGCCGTCAACCAGATAGCAAGCAACATCAGCTCCCTGGAGCACATGATAGAGAACCAGTCCGCGGGCGTGTCCGAGGCATCTGCCGCCGTTGAGGAGATGATAGGCAACATCGCCTCCGTAAACCAGTCGGTGGACAAGATGGCGGACTCCTTCGACTCCCTCCGTGAGGACGCGCAGACCGGATTCACCCAGCAGGAAGACGTGAACCGCCGCATCCAGCAGATAGAGCAGCAGTCCTCCATGCTGCAGGAAGCAAACCTGGCCATCAGCGCCATAGCCGAGCAGACAAACCTGCTCGCCATGAACGCCGCGATCGAGGCGGCCCATGCGGGCGAGGCCGGAAAGGGCTTCTCAGTCGTCGCCGACGAAATCCGCAAGCTCTCCGAGACCTCCACCGCCCAGTCCAAGACAATCGGTGACCAGCTGAACAACATCAAGGATTCCATACAAGAAGTCGTCGCCGCATCCACGCATTCCAGCAAGGCCTTCGAGTCCGTGTCGCACAAGATACAGGACACCGACCAGCTGGTCATGCAGATAAAGGCCGCGATGGAAGAGCAGAACACCGGCTCCCGCCAGATAAGCGAGGCCCTGCATTCCATGAACGACAGCACCATAGAGGTGCGCAGCGCGTCCTCCGAGATGTCCGCCGGTAACCAGGCCATCCTGGACGAGATAAAGCTCCTTCAGGAGGCGACGGAGGCGATGAAGAACAGCATGGACGAGATGAGTGCAGGCGCACGCAAGATAAACGATACCGGTGCGGCCCTCAGCGACATCGCCGACCAGGTGAAGGATTCCATCGGCAAGATAGGAAGCCAGATAGACCTGTTCAAGGTGTAAGGCCGGGAGGCCGTTGCGGTGACAGCGTGACCCGATGCGAGAGGCGACCCCTTGGGGGCCGCCTTTTTTTAAACTTGCCTTATGAAGATTCCCATGCTATAATTCCATAAATGTTCGGAGGAATCTGATATTTATGGAAAACAAGCAAAAAAAATCCATGAGCCTTGTCGCCTACCTGATACTGATGATCGGCGCTGGCTTCGCCCTTCTCACCACGTTCCAGGTATTCTCCCTGTCGCGGATTGCGCGGGCCGACTCCAAGGCCGATCATGAGGCCAGCTACACGACACTCTCCGACGCGCTCAAGCAGGCGATAGACAACACGGTCGACGGCTACTACAAGGACCTGCAGGTCTACGTCGGCTCGGACGCGATGAAGAACGGCGACCTGGACGAGGCCGTCCGCTGGATGCGTGAGAACACCCAGGTCCGGGCCTCCGAATTCGATTACATGCTCATAGCGGGGCCGGACGGCCACGCGTTCACCGACCAGGGAAAGACGACGGAGATAGCCGAGCGGGACTACTTCCAGGCCGTCATGAAGCAGGGCAAGGCCCGCTACGTGGACAACCCCGTCACGGCCAAGACTACGGGAAAGACCGTCGTCCACGTTACGACCGGCCTCAAGGACAGGAACGGCAGGCTGTTCGGCGTGATCGTGGGCATAATCCCCATAGAGGTCCTCATAAAGCCCGTCAAGGAGCTGAACGTCCCGGCGGGCGTCTGGGCCTTCATGCTCGACCATGCCGGGAACGTCATGTACCACCCCGCGGCCACGGACGGGGCCAACTTCCTGACCAACCCCGGCGAGGGGCATGATGACCTGGTCCAGTATTCGCAGAAGATGGTCAACGGCGAGTCCGGCAAGGCCTGGATCAAATCGTACACCGGGAACGGCCAGGACCTGCTGATATACGACTGCATAAAGGACACTCCCTGGGCGTTCGGCCTCACCGTCTCCCAGGGCACGATAGAGGCGCTGGGCAACAAGATAGCCCTCGCCTCCACGGGCTTCGGCGTGGGGGTGCTGATAACAATCCTTCTTCTCGGCGGATTCGTCCTCGTCGCCGCCCTCAGGCCTCTCCGCACCGTCCGCGACACCATCCACGGAATCGCGACCGGGAACGCGGACCTGACACGCAGGATCGAGGTAAGCTCCGGCAACGAGATAGGCCAGGTCGTGCAGGGCTTCAACCAGTTCACGGGCAAGCTGCAGGACATCATACGGGAAGTCAAGGCCTCCAAGAACGAGCTGGGGATCGCCGGAAGCGACATGGCCGCCTCTGCCCAGGACACCGCGAGCGCAATCAACCAGATCATCGCGAACATAGACAACTTCGGCCATCAGATAGACAACCAGAAGAAGAGCGTGGACCAGACCGCCGGGGCGGTGGACGAGATTTCCGCCAACGTGGACTCGCTCAACAAGATGATAGAGGGCCAGTCCGGCGGCGTGTCGCAGGCCAGCGCGGCCGTCGAGCAGATGATAGGCAACATCACCGCCGTCACCACGTCGGTGGAGCGGATGAAGGACGTGTTCAGCGACCTGCAGTCCCACTCCCAGGAAGGCTTCCACAAGCTGGAGGCCGTCAGCCAGAAGGTCTCCGCGATCGAAAGCCAGTCCGCCACCCTGCAGGACGCGAACGCCGCCATCTCCAGCATAGCGGAGCAGACCAACCTGCTCGCCATGAACGCCGCAATCGAGGCGGCCCACGCGGGCGAGGCGGGAAAGGGATTCGCAGTCGTCGCAGACGAAATCCGAAAGCTCTCCGAGACTTCCGGCCAGCAGTCCACCCAGATAAGCAACCAGCTCAAGCAGATAATGGGCTCCATCGCGGACGTGGTCCACGCCTCCGAGGAGGCGAGCAAGACCTTCGCCCAGGTCTCGCAGGAGCTTGCCGACACCGACCAGCTGGTCATGCAGGTGCGGACGGCGATGGAGGAGCAGAACCAGGGATCCAAGCAGATCGTCGGCGCGCTCAAGATGATGAACGACAGCACGCAGGAAGTCAAGGTCGCCTCCGAGGAGATGCACGAGGGCAACAAGCTCATCCTGTCCGAGGTGCAGATGCTGCAGGACGTGACTATTTCCATGAAGCAGAGCATGGACGAGATGCTCTCCGGGGCCAGGAAGATAAACGAGACCGGCATGGCGCTCAAAGAGGTTTCCGGCCGCATGGAGCAGTCCATCGGCAAGATAGGCAAGCAGATAGACGAGTTCAAGGTATAAGAAAAAAAACAAGGAATGCGGTCTGCCGGCCGCATTCCTTCCCGCCCGCAGTCCTTCACGGGGAGAGCCTATGAGCAGGCATCCGAAACATATCCTGAAAAAACTCCTCCTGCCGCTGGCCTTGTGCTGTCTTCTTCCGCTCTTTTCCCTTGAGCCGAAAGGCGGCCGGCCGATCAAGGTCGTCCGCGTGGGCATGATCAACGAGCCGGGCTTCATTGATTTTCTTGGGAACGGCCGCCTGTCGGGTTACGGTTACGAGTACCTTCAGGACATTGCCTTCCGTTCGGGATGGGACATTCATTATATAAATGGCCCCGTGCTTGACATAGTAAGAAAGTTTGAGGCCGGCGAGATAGACCTGCTGATGGGGATGACCAAGACGGAGGAGCGGGAGCGGACAATGCTGTATTCCACCTTTCCCCAGGGAAGCAGGAACTACTACATCTACACGCATCCGTACGGATCGGGCCGGATAGAGCGGGGAAACGCAAAGAGCGTCAACAACGCGCGGATAGGCATAGCAGAGAAACGCTATGCCCGCAAAATCCTGGAGGACTGGTCACGGGAGAACGGCGTCAGTCCGGTCATAGTGGAAGGTGATGCGGACAAACTTTGGAAGGAACTTGCCGACGGCCAGCTGGACGGAATCGTAGCCCATGACCTGCGGATCAACAGCCAGGAAGTCCCCATGTTCCTGCTGGAAAGCACGGACTTCTATTTTACCGTCAGCAAAAAAAGACCGGACCTGCTGACCGACGTAAACAGTGCGCAGGAAAAACTTCTGGAAACGCACCCCTTTTACAACGAAAGCCTCAAGCAACGTTTTTTCACGGCGGGAGTAAACCGTCAGGTGCTGTCACCGGAGGAGCGGGCCTGGGTCCGCTCGCGGGGCCGGATCAGGGTCGGCTACTTGGAAGGCTTCCTCCCCGTCTCCGCAACTGTCCGTGGCAAGGCCGAAGGCGTGTATTCGCTCATTGTCCAGGTGCTTGTGAGCAACTTCGGACTTGAGATTGAGAGCGTCCCCTACTCCTCAGAAGACAAGATGATTTCCGCCCTCAAGAACATGGAAGTGGACGCCATTTTTCCGTATATCTTCAGCTTCGCCCTCGCCGACGAGGACGATTTCGTGCTTTCAGCCGGAGCGACGAGGATTCCCGGCGTCACAATACACCGGTCCGACTTTTCCGGGCCGGTGAATACGGTCACTGCGCTGAGAAGCGGAGGGCTCATGAAGCTCGCCTGCCGCCTCTCCTTCCCGGAAGCCGACGTAATTGAGTTCAACAGCCTGAAGGACTGCCTCAAAGCCATCAACGGACACAAGGCGGACCTGCTGATGGTCAGCAACTACCGTCTGTCCCGCCTGTCCAAGGATTTCTACGCCTTCCCCGATCTTGAGATGCAGCCCAACCGGGAAACATTCGACCTGTGTTTCGCGGTCGGCCGTGACAAACCGATCCTCATGGAAGTGCTGAGCAAGGCAATCGCGGCGATAAACGCAGGCGAGAGCGACGCCATACTCTTCTCAACGATGCGCTACGCCTACAGCTTCTCCCTGGGCGAATTCGTATACGACAACGCCATACCGCTTCTTCTCTGCATCATCGCCGTTATCCTTGTCAGCGTCCTCTTGCTCCGCCGCCGCCTGAGGCTGGAGCTGGAGCGCAAGAGGGTCCTTGAGATGACGAACGCAGAGCTTGAGAAAACCAAGGACGCTCTGGAAATCTCCTCCACCGCGGCCCAGCAGGCAAGCAGGGCAAAAAGCGAGTTTTTGTCCAAGATGAGCCACGACATCCGCACGCCGCTGAACGCCATCATTGGCTTCTCCAACCTCATCCTGGCAGACAATGACGGCCAGGAGAAGGTCAAGGATCAGGTGGGCAAGATCCGGCTTTCCGCCGACCACCTGCTTACGCTCGTGAACGACGTCCTGGACGTAAGCAAGATAGAATCCGGGGCCATGACGCTGACCCCGGTGGACTTCCGCCTCTCCGAGCTGGTCGCCTCCGTCGAACATATCATACGCCCCCTGGCAGAAGGCAAGAAG
>CAMNGY010000102.1 GCA_946538795.1 uncultured Treponema sp. | reverse complement strand
AAAATAAGAAATTCCTAAGAACTTTCTTAGAAATTTTGTAACTGAAAGAGGACAATGTGGGTTCTATAGACAGAGAAGCGACAGAAAAAGCCGAGATAAATTGTGCTGATTCCGTTGACTTCAAAAGGCTTTACGATGCGACGATGAGCCTGTTGTTCAAGATTTCGTTTAGGATCGTGAACGATGAGGAAGCTGCCGAGGATTTGGTGCATGACTCCTTCATCAAGGCTAACGAAAAGGAGCTTGTCTTTCCATCGCTTGACGATGCTAAGTTCTGGCTCATCAGGGTCGTAAAGAACGCTTCGCTTAATTATGCCAAGCGCAAGGTCAGGGAGGCAAATGCTTACCACAAGGCCCTTTATGAGGGCCGCCAGGAAATGGAAAGCGGTGAGACAGAGCTTCTGAAAAAAGAGACCATTGAGAAGGCAAAGGAAGCATTGGAGAAGCTGCCGCCGAAACTGAAGGAAGTCTTGGTGCTCCGGGAGTACGGCGGCATGAATTACAAGGAGATTGGAAAAATCCTGGGGATCACGGAAGGAAACGTGAAAGTCCGGGTTTTCCGAGCTAGAGAGCAATTATTGAAGTTAATAGGAGAAGAAGATGTTTACCTGTCCTAACAAAGACTTGCATTCAGTTTACCTCGATGGAGAGCTTTCAGACGAGTACAAGGCACAGTACGAGGAGCACGTGAAGAACTGCCCCAAGTGTCAGGCCGCGCTTAAGAAGCTTGAGGGTGCTCGTGCATTGCTCAAGGCCGACAGCGACAGCATCTCCATGAGCGAGCGCGACATGGAGTCCAGCTTTGCCCGCCTGCAGTCCAGGCTCTCCTATAAGAAGATTCTTAAGATGCCCAACGTGGGAGAAAGCGCAAAGAACGTGTTCAAGGACGTGCTCGTCGGAGCTTCCGCCGCGGCCGTCATTGCCGCCGTCATGCCGACCAAGACCAAGACCGTCATTCAGACGACCGACTTCAAGCCCGTCGCAAGGATGACTTCCCTGGATATGCCGGCCGACATAAAGGTTGAGGGCGCCGTCAGCCCTGCCAGCGTGGTTGGTTTCCTTGCCGACGACCACTCTGCCGTCCAGTCCTTTGCAGGAAAGGCCGCTCCCGTGGTTCCCTTCAACGCGCCGGTCATGGTCGAAAGCCCTGAGGTGAACGTTGCCTCTCCCGTGCTCACGAAGGCTGTTCCCGCCCCGTCTTCCCAGTCGGCGGCATCCCTTGCTCTGACCAGCTACGACGTTTTCCTTCCCGTTGAGACCGAGGAGGCTGGCGTCAAGGAGAAGCAGTCCGGTTTTTTTCTTCATCTGTCGTCGCCTCTTTTTACTATTGACATAGGAAAGGAAGATTAGTACGACGTGCGTTTTTTTAAGTCTTACCTGAGACTCCTAAGAACCAAAGCGTCCGTGCGCTTTGGCTCTTTTTTTTCTATAGTTGTTCTCGCCATTGTGATAAGCAGCGGTTTGGGGATGGAAAGGCTGAAAAGCAAGAGGGCCTGCATCAGCTCCATAAGTCCTGCCATTGGGTCAAGCGAGGAGCTTATGACCATACGTGGCAGCGGGTTCGGCGACACGCAGGACGAATCCTATGTGAGCATAGCCGGTTACCGGGTCACATCCAGCCATTATCTGGCTTGGAGCGACAGCGAGATACAGCTGACCATTCCCTACAATGTGCAGGACGGACTTGTCAAGATTGTCACCAAGAGGGGGGAATCCGAGCCGTCCTTCTTTGCCAACCGGTCCAACATTCCCCAGAGCATCCGCTCCGACCTTCAGGGCGGCATCCCTATAATCTCACGTATAGAACCTGAGGAAGCCGCGCCCGGAGACCTCATAACCATAAAAGGAACAGGCTTCGGCGTTTCCCGCCTTTCTTCCGACATATTCTTTACTGCCAACAGGATTGCTTCCGCCACCGTGCAGGACGGTGCCGAGTCAATGCTGGCCGCGTCTTTGAGCGAGTATCCGTGGAACTACTGGAGCGATAACGAGATCCGGGTCCGCGTTCCGGACGGGGCGGCTTCGGGGGCCGTGCAGGTGCGGACTTCCAAGGGAAGCAGCCAGGGGCATTCGCTCAATCTTTCGTATGCGGCGGGATCTAAGTCCTATGTGGACCGGAAGATTTACGTGGTCCAGACGGACCTGGACATAGAAAACGAGCAGGAAGCGTCCTTGGGCGAGATAACCCTCTACATGCCCCGGCCTGCCTTGTCCGCATCGCAGCCTTCCGTAGAGTACAGGGAAGTCAAGCCCGACGCGCTCATAGACAACGACCGGGGCGACATAGTGTTCAGGACCAGGGAGATGTCGGGCAAGGGGAACAGGCAGTCCTTTTCGGCCAGCGCAGTCATAACGGTCTACGGGGTGGAATCTTCGGTCAACGAAAAGAAGCTGCCGCAGTATTCGGCCGAAACGCTGAGCCTGTACAAGTCCTATATGTCCGTTGACCTGCAGGTTCCGTCCGACGTCGAGTCCGTGACGGCTCTTGCCGCCGGGATATGCGGCAAGGAAAAGGGCCTGTACAGGAAGGCCCGCCTTATCTATGATTACATGAGGGAGAACTATAAAATCCAGTCCGTGCTGAGGGGCGGCCAGGCGGATTACATGGACCTGCCTAAGCGGAAGACCGGTGACGCCTTTGACTTCGCCGGGATGTATGTCGCCCTGTGCAGGGCCTCCGGGATAGCCGCCGTCCAGCTTTCCGGCGTCGTGGTGGACGAAGGCGGCTCCAGCCACACGCACAGCTGGGCCGAAATTTACCTTGAGGATTTTGGCTGGCTCCCCGTTGACCTTTCCCTTGCCTGCGGTTTAAAATACAATGGTTTCCCGGCAAGGGACGACTGCGCAGGCTACTATTTTGGCAATATGGACAACCGCCACATTGCCTACAGCAGGGGCATGAGGAGCATAAAGGCATCCATGTCCAACAACAGGATAGTCCGCAGGCCCCGGAGCTATGCGATGCAGACAGTCTGGGAGGAGTCCGCCGGCGCGAAATCGAGCTACAGTTCTTATTGGACCGACCCCATCATTACTGGGATATATTGACATGTGAGGCAGTTTCAAGAAGTCCCCGCGGCTTCGTCGCAGCGGGCTTTTGAAACAGGCACAGGTATTTAATAGAGGTGAACTATATGCAGACAAAAGTTTTGAGCGTGGGAGGCTCCATAATAGCCCCCGATGGCCCTGACACCGGGTTCCTTGAGGAATTCTCAAGGATGATCATAGACTGGCTGGCCGGTAACCCGGAGACCCGCCTCATCTTTGTGGCGGGCGGCGGCGGCCCTGCCAGGACCTATCAGAAGGCGTTCAGGGAGCTTCAGGGGAAGCTGCAGGACCTGGGCGGCAAAAAGCTGTACGAGAGCGAGGCCGAGATGAACGCGGCTGCCGACTGGATAGGGATAATGGCGACAAGGATAAACGCCCAGCTCCTGAAGGCGGCGTTCGGTTCCCTCTGCTGCCAGTCCATCGTAATAGATCCCACGAAGGTGACTGATTTTACTGACCGCATCCTGGTCGCCGCGGGCTGGAAACCGGGCTTTTCGTCCGACAACGACGCTGTCCTTCTGGCGGAACGCTTCAATGCTTCTACGGTCGTCAACCTGTCAAATATAGAGAAGGTCTACACGGACGATCCCAGGAAGAACCCCGATGCGAAGCCCCTGGACAGCATATCATGGGCGGACTTCCGCAAGATGGTCGGCGACGAGTGGGTTCCCGGCAAGAACTGCCCCTTTGATCCCATAGCGAGCAAGAAGGCCGAGTCCCTGGGCCTTACGGTCGTCTGCGCCTCCGGGCACGACATAAAGAACATCCGGGCCATACTGGACGGGAATGAGTACGTGGGGACGACAATACGATGACGGGAACTGACGGTAAGAACATGTCCGCAAGGGCCCTTTTCCGTGTCCTTGCCATAGCCCTGCTGTCGTTTTCCCTCGCGGGCTGCGTCACGACGGGCCGGGGACGCGGACAGCACAGCTCAAGGAGCCTGTCGGAGGAGGGGGTGAAGAGCGAGAGGCAGCTCGTCAGCTTCTTCATGGCCAATAACCCTGATGCGGACAAAAAGCAGGTCGCGCGCCTGGCCAGGTATTACATAAGCGAGGCCCGGATGGAAGGAATAAACAGCGACTGTGCCTGGGTGCAGATGTGCCTGGAAACGGGCTGGCTCAAATTCGGGGGTCTGGTGAAGCCGGAGATGCACAATTACTGCGGCCTGGGGGCCATAAGCGCGGAGCGGCCGGGGCTCAGCTTTGCGACCGAGCAGCTGGGGGTCAGGGCGCACATACAGCACCTGCACGCTTACGCAACTACCGAGGACGTCCCGCTCAGGAACGAGCTGATAGACCCCCGCTACAAGTGGGTGCTTCCCCGCGGCAAGGCCCCGACCGTACGGGAGCTTGCAGGTACCTGGGCCGTTGACCCGGAATACGGCAAGAAGCTGGAGGGCCTGCTTGAAAGGCTGGACGGAACCCGCTGATTGACTCGGGCGCTCTTGCCGGCAGCCTGGCCCCTGTCCGCGGCGTGAAATGCCCCGTGCACGCGCTGCGGATGTCTTGCCGGAAAAAAGCTATACAAAATCAGAATAATGCCGTATACTGTAAGTATGTCCCCTGTTGCTGGATGGAACTGGCTGGGCCTCATGCCCTGGATATGGCTCGCTCTGGTAATCCTCTTTTCTGTCATAGAGGCCCTGACTATGACGCTTACGACGGTCTGGTTTGCCGCCTCCGCGCTTGTCATGGTGTTCGTGGCCATGCTTCATGTTCCCTTTCCTGCCCAGATCCTTCTTTTTGTCCTCTTTTCGGCGGTCCTGCTGTTTTTTACCAGGCCGCTCGCCCTCAAGTTCCTCAAGAAGAAGACTGCAACCAACGCCGATTCCCTCATAGGAAGCCGGTGCAAGCTCCTTACGGCCGTTACGCAGGACGAAAAGGGGACCGTCAGGCTGAAGGGTGTCGAATGGTCCGTGGCCAGCGCCGACGGCTCGCCGGTTGAGGCTGGCACGGAATGCGTCATAAAAGAAATAAAAGGTAATACACTGATAGTTTGAGGAGATAATATGCCGATTTATTTGTTTGCAGTCCTGATCTTGATCGTCCTGCTGCTCATCATCACGAACATCCGGGTTTGCCCCCAGTCCCGCGCCTATATCATAGAGCGCCTGGGAACGTATGCCTCTACATGGGGGGCGGGCCTTCACGTCAAGCTCCCCTTCATTGACAAGATTACCAACAACGTGTCGCTCAAGGAGCGGGTGATGGATTTCCCTCCCCAGCCGGTCATCACCAAGGACAACGTCACGATGAAGATAGACAGCGTCGTCTACATGCAGATAACCGACCCCAAGCTGTACACCTACGGGGTGGAAAAGCCGGAGCTGGCCATAGAGAACCTTACGGCGACCACTCTGCGCAACATAATAGGCGAGCTGGACCTGGACACCACGCTGACCAGCCGTGACGTCATAAACACGAAGATGCGGGCCATACTGGACGAGGCGACCGACCCCTGGGGCATAAAGGTGAACCGGGTGGAGGTGAAGAACATCATGCCGCCCGAAGCCATCCGCGAGGCCATGGAGAAGCAGATGCGGGCCGAGCGCGAACGCCGCGAGAAGATCCTTGTGGCCGAAGGCCAGAAGCAGTCCGAGATCCTTGTGGCCGAAGGCAAGAAGCAGGCGGCCATCCTTGCGGCCGAAGCTGAGAAGCAGTCCACGATCCTGAGGGCCGAAGCCGACAAGGAGGCCCGGATCCGCAAGGCTGAAGGAGAGGCGGAGGCCATCCGTTCCGTCCAGAGGGCTACCGCCGACGGCCTTACGATGATAAAGGAGTCCGCTCCCGATGCCGCCGTCATAAAGCTGCGCAGCCTTGAGTCGCTGGAGAAGGCGGCGGACGGGCAGGCCACCAAGATTATAGTGCCGGCCGACTTCCAGAACCTTGCCGGCGTCGTGACCGCTATTGGCGAGATGGCAAGGAAATAGACAATTTTTTCCTGTTCAACTTGACAAATGCGGAAATACTGGTGTAAACTTTGTAATAAATGCCAAAAAAGGATAGAGGAGTTTAATTATATGAAAATCAATCGCGTTACATTGGCGGCCGCCGCCCTTTGTATAGGGGTATATTCCGGTGCGTCCGCAATCGACTGCACTGCCTGCCAGTCTGTTCCTGCCAGCTCCAGCTGCACGCTGAACGGTCAGGCAGTTCCTAACGTTCCGAACAGCAACAGCTCCGTGCAGAGCAAACCGGCGGGCAACAACGTTCCTGGAAGCAGTAGCTCCG